>NZ_JBEXCS010000024.1:0-32748 GCF_040605395.1 Streptomyces sp. NPDC005648
GGGTGTTGTTTTTTATAGTGTGTTGCAGTAGCTTGCGGCCGGGGTGGCGTTGTGGGGGCCTGGCGGGCCGCCGTACACCTTCAGCTCTGCGGCAGTCTGCCGAGCGGGGCTGTTCCTTGTGGCCTAGTGGTCGTACCCGTGGACGAGGTCGGCACCCTTGGCCTGGAGGATCGGGCCGATCTTCGAGCCGATCATCGTCCAGCAGCCACAGCCGCGGGGGTTCCAGAAGCGGGCTGAGTGAATGCCGGCGATGTGGGCAGTTCCATCCTGGGTGTAGATGGGGCCGCCGGAGTCACCCGGTTGGGTGACCGCGCCCGGGCGCCATCCCGTCGCGGTCGCGGTCCCTCCCTGATCGAACGTGAACCCATTGCCTCCGTCGATCCAGGTCCCGGTGTTCCAGTTGTAGGAGTAGTTCGAGTTGGTGACGGGGTGGCCGCAGTGGTTCAGGGACACGGAACCGCTCACACACACCTGCAGCCCCGGGTACACGGGCTGCGCACTCTGGACGTCCTTTGCGGACTGGCTGTAAGTGGAGCCGCCAGTCCAGATTCTGCCTCGGTAGTTGGAACCCCGGAGTTCTGCCGCGTCGAGACTGGGGATAACCCCGCGCATCTTGCCGACGAAGGCGCCCCAGCCGTTATCGGTGTGGCGGTTCACAAAATTGTCGCCGTCTCTTCCGCAGTGCCCCGCCGTCAGCATGGACCGTTGCTGCGTCCAGACGTTCTGGATGGCGACGCCCGCCGTGCAGCCCCCACCAGTGCTGCTGTTGGTGATCGCCATACCGCCGCTGTAGGGGTTGGTGTCGTCGAACCGGTATGCCGTTTGCTCGAAGCGAGTCTGCTCCACCTCGATCTTGTCCGGGTAGGCATCGAGCAGCGACTGCGTGACGGAGTCCGGAGCATCCGTATTGACCTGCACTTCGTCCTGCTTGGCGTCATAGGAGACGCCCACGGCGTAGTTGGCCGCGTCAGCGTTCCACTGTTTCGCCAGGACCGTATTCACGAGCTTGTCCAGGTCGTCCTGGGTGAACTGGCTGATGTAGCCCCGGACGTTGTTCATACCGGCCGGGAACTCCGAGTCGAGCTGGCTCTCGTCGGCGGGGGGTGTGTCCGCGGGCAGCGCGACCATCGTCAGGGAGCCGTCGTCGGCTGTGTAGACCCCGAGGGGGTGGTACTTCTGGACGACGTCGTTGAGGTCCTGGTACTGCTGCTGGCTCACCTGTGAGTCGGACGACGTATCGGTGTCGTCCGCGTAGGAGGGGACAGGTGATGCCAGGGTCACCACGGCGGTCGCGGCGACCGTGGCCAGTGCCGCGGCGAGGCGCCTTCTTCTCGTTGTGGTCCTCATCGTTCCTCTTTCTCGCGGAGGGAGCCGGCGGCCGGATCGGCAGGGTCGGCTCACGAAGGAGATGAATGGTGCGAACGGTGTGCGGGGCACCGCTTTCGGCCCATGGGGGCCCGGTAACCGGAGGTGACCGTGCCCGCCCTGCGGGGTCAGGCCCGATTCAGGGGAGTGGAGACGCTCCCACGGGGGTGTGGGGGTTCTCCGTGCTCGTGAGGGTCTGAGCGGCACCGGATCGGAGGTTCCGCTTCGATGGGCTCGGCCCCTCGTGCTGTGTGCCATGCGGCAACAACGCTGTTGTCGTGGCTTCCACCTGTGTGTTGGCAATGACGATGCCGGTGCAGGTCAGGCCGAAACAATGGAGGACGCATTGAGTGGGTAGGGGGACGCATTTAGTGGGTAGTGCGACACATTTAGTAGGTAGTGCCGCCCTTAGGATGGGGATCGCCGGTGACGTCGGCCCGAGCGGCCCCTGTGCGTGACCGGGGCAGGGTGTCCCGTAGAGGACGGTGATGGTATGGCGGCCCAGCAGGGCTCTTCGAGGCTTGGCCGGGGCTTCGCGTTCGTCGGTCGCCGCCACGAACTCGACCAGGTGCTCACCGCCATCCGGCAGCCACCGGCCGTGGTGATGGTCGAGGGCGACGCCGGGATGGGCAAGTCCCGGCTGGTACGCGAAGCCACCACGATCCTGAAGTCGCAAGGGTGGCGGGTGATGACAGGCTTCTGCCACCCGCTGCGCGAGCCCCTGCCGTACGGGCCGGTGATCGACGCGCTCGGCAAGATCGGTCCGTGGCTGCCGGACGCCGCCCTGCCGCCGAGCACCGGCGCGCTGGCCCCGCTGCTCCCGGACCTGGCCGACCGCCTGCCGCCGGCGCCGGCCGAGCCTCAGGGCCCGGGCGCCGCGCGCCACCAGGTAGTCCAGGCCGTGCGCTCCGTGCTTGGCGCGGTCGGGCGGGTGGTTCTGGTCGTCGAGGACCTGCACTGGGTCGACGACGCCACCCGCGACCTGCTCCTGCTGCTCGCCCGCGACCTGCCCGACCAGTTCGCGCTGGTGGTCACCTACCGGGCCGAGGACCTGTCGCCCGGGGCCGCGGCCCTGGGCGCCGCCTACCGGCCGCCGCCCGGCGCCAGCGGCACGGTGATCCGGCTGTCGCCGCTGACCCAGACCGACGTGGCCGAACTGGCCGGTGCCGCGCTGGGCAGCCATGCCACGCCTGAGCTGTGCGCGGTGCTTCACCGCCGCAGCGAGGGCCTGCCGCTGGTGGCCGAGGAAGACCTGATCACGCTACGGGACCAGGGCTGCCGCGACAGCACGGAGCTGGAGCGGGCCGAGGTGCCGGGCGGCCTGCGGGAAGCGGTCGGTGAGCGGCTGACCGCTCTGTCGCCGGCCGGTGCGGCGGTCGTGGACGCGGCGGCGGTGCTGGCCGTGCCGTCCACCGAGACGCTGCTCGCCGGGGTCGCCGGTCTGGAAGGCGACGAGGCCGCAGACGGGCTCGTCGACGCGTTGCGGGCGGCCGTGCTGCGCGAGACCGCAAGCGGCCTCTACGGCTTCCGTCACGTGCTGGCCCAGCAGGTCGCCTACCGGCACATCCCCGGGCCGCGCCGCACGCGCCTGCACCAGCGGGCGATCGACCACCTCCAGACCCACGACCCGCTCCCGCTGGTGCAGATCGCCCACCACACACTTGCCACCGGCGACCATCAGGGCTGGCTTCACCGCATCGAGCAGGCCGCCGACCAGGCCGTCGCCCTGGACGATACCGGCACCGCGGCCTTCCTCCTGCACCAGATCCTTGACCAGCCCCGAGTGGACACCGAACGGAGGTCCCGAGCCGCGCTCACACTCGCCCGGATCGTCAACTACAGCGTCGACTATGCCGTAACCGTCCGCGAACTGCGGACCGTGCTGGCCGATCCGAAACTGCCGGACGCCACCCGAGGCCAGATCCGCCTGGGGCTCGCAGTGGCCATGCTCAACGTCGGCGCCGACCCGGCCGGTTTCCGCGAGCTCGAACATGCCGCCGACGAGCTGATCACGTTGCCGCACAAGGCAGCGACGGCGATGACCGCGCTGGCCCTCAACGACCAGGTGGGCGCCGCCGCGCACGCGTGGGACTGGCTCCACCGCGGCGAGCAGGCCGCTATGGACAGCGCCGACGAGGACAGCCGAACGACGGTTGCAACGGTTCGGCTCATCCTGATGGCCCGGGACGGCGATCCGGCCGTATGGCCCATGCTGGACCGGCTGCCACGCCGAGGCGAGAACAGCGCCGCGCTGATCGACGCCTATTTCGCCCTGGGTAACATCAGTGAGACGGCCCTTCAGCTCGGCCACGACCGGCGGGCCCACGCCCTGGTGAACGAGATCAAGAGCCTGGCCGACGGCGTGGACCAGCCGCCGTTCGAATGTCCCCTTCGCGCCATGGCGCTGCGGATGCAGTGGCTGGCCGGCCAATGGGCCGGCCTGGACGACATGTATGCGGTCCTGCGCCGTGCCTACCCCGACGTCCGGCAGGTCGAGATCGACCACTTGATGTGCCAGGGGCACCTCGCCCTCACGCAGGGCCGACACTCCCAGGCCCTCGACCGCTTCACCGCCGCCGCGGCCCGCGGAAACGACACGTGCGAGGCGCCCCAAAGCAGGGAGATCGCTGCCGCCCTCACCATGGTCAAGCTCGCCCAGGGCGTCGCACGGACCGCCTGGACCATCGCCGAACCCGCGATATCGACATTCCAGGGACCCGGTTCCTGGACGCGAACGGGAGGCCTGCTCCCGGTCGCAGTCGAGGCCGCGCTGGGCAGCGGGCACCCCCAGGCAGCCGAGCAACTCGTGGCCGACGCCGAGCACGGCACACGTGACCGCGACGCGCCGGCCGCCTCGGCCGAACTGGCGCTGGCCCGAGGTGTGTTGCTCCGCGCCACCGATCCGGCGCGGGCCGCCGAGCACTTCGCCGAGGCGCAGCACAGATGGCAGGACATCGGCCGTCCCTACGAGGTCGCCAAGGCCGCCGAACGCCGAGGTGAAGCCCTGACCTGCTCGTGTCCCGGAGACGCCGCGGCGCACCTGGCAGACGCCGCGCGCGGCTTCACCGAGCTCGGCGCGACCGGCGACGCCGCACGCTGCCAACGCCGCCTGCGCAAACTCGGTGCCCAGACGTCGCAGCGACCAGGGCGCCGCGGATACGGAACCCAGCTGTCACCCCGTGAACTGGAAATCGCCAAGCTGCTCGCCGACGGCGCCACCAACCAGGACATCGCCCAGACCCTGTTCCTCTCCCCCCGCACCGTCGAGAAGCACGTGGCCCGTGTCCTGACGAAACTGGGCACCGGGCGGAAGGACATCCAAGGCAGCCTGCCGAAGTCCGACAGGCCCAGATCCGACGAACCTGCCTGAGAAACGCGCCGAACACCACCGACAAGACTGCGGAGACGCCGAGCACGGCCGCTGGACCGCGAGGTCGCCGCGGACGTAGGCAGAGCCGATCGCATGTCCACCCTCGCCGGGCGTACCGTCGAGCGGCCCGGCCGTGGAGCGATCGTCCACCGAACGAGCCTGATGGCACGGAAGATCGAGTACTGCGCAGTGATGCGCACGGCGCGTGGACGGGCCAGGGTGGTCCCGGGCATGAGTACGGAACGTGGACTTCTCGACCTGCTGGAAGACGCAGTGCGGCCCTGCCGACGGTGCGCGCCATCGGCGGGCCCGGGCGCCACTGGTCGGGGCCACTGGTCGGGCTCGACGACCCGGCATCCTCAAGGAGCGCCGGTCGGCGCCGGTCCTGCGGGACGACGAGGACGGCGGGACGCCGCCGGACCGTTCGACGGTGGGTCCGGACGGAGGGGTGACGGTGGTGCGGAGTGCGGAGCGAGGGCCGGGGCCGGATCCGGCGCGGGATAGAACTGGGCGTACCAGCGGCGGAGCCTCTTGATCCCCTGTTCGTGCGGAAGCAGCACCGGCCGCGCCTGATGGATCTTGTGATCCCAGATCCGCACCTCTTCCCGCACCTCACCAAGCGCCTCAGCCCGGAAGACGAGCTTGAGCGCGGGGGTGAGGAAACGCAGGCCGCCGCGGCCCGGATGCCGCAGGTAGTACAGCATGCGCAGTTCGCTGGTGGTCTCGTCGACGGGCGTGGAGAGCGCGACGGCGGTCACGGACAGCGCGGGTCCGTGCGTCCGGACCACCATGACCCCCGGCCCGTACATGAACGCGTCGAACGTGTTGTCGATGTCCCAGCCGAGCACGCGCCGCCGGATCCGTCCGCGTGCCTCGGCGTACGGCCCGTCGGCCCGCCACTCCTGTACGGGCGGCTCGCTCTGCCCGTGGATGAAGTGGAAGTGGGACTCGTCGACGATGTTCTCCCGCATCTCCTGTACGTGGATCCGGGCCCGGCAGGTGTCGTCGACGGGCGCGGCAAAGTCGCGGGACGTCGCCTCCGGGACCTCCGGCACCTCCCAGGAGGGCTGTGCCTCGGGGCCGACGTACACGAAGACGAGCCCGCTGTGCTCGCGCACCGGGAGCCCGCCGAGTGTCACTCCGGGTGTCCGCGCCGCGAACGGCGCCTCGGCACACCGCCCGTCCGTTGCGAACCGCCAGCCGTGAAAAGGGCACTCGACCGTGCCGTCCACGACCTTTCCGCCGACGCCGAGATGGGCGCCGTAGTGCGGACAGTGCGCGTCCCTCACGGCGGCCCGTCCGTCCGTCCCGCGGAACGCGATCAGCGCGCGGCCGAAGTAGTGCAGGCTGACGACCTTCCCCGGCCGTAACTCACGGCTACGCAGCAGGCCGTACCAGCCGAACGGCACGAAGGGCATCGGATACGCATCGGCCCGGGCATCCCGAAGCACCTCGAAGTTGTCATGTCTACGACGTGCCATGAGGACAGGGTAGTGGGGCACCGCCGGAAGTGCACCGGTGCGCTCATGCCCGGCCTCCTGCCCGTCGACATCGACTGCCCGGCGGGAGCCTCGGCGAATCTGTGCGTCTTCTGTAAATCTTCAAGGTCCGCGCTTCCTTGACGGGATCACACCGTGCAAGGGTCTGGATCGCTCAACTCGGCTGTTCTGTAAGGCCGTTGAAATCCTCACCCCCCACGAGGCGAAAAGTGGCGAAAGCCTCCGCGCACAGAACGCGCGCGATCATATCCGTGACGACGGCCGGCCTCGCGCTGACCGTCGCCCTTCTTCCCGGCGCCGCGGACGCGGCCCCGGACGACCCGTCGAACTCGACCGGTACCGGCACCCCGGGGGCCCAGACACCGCCCCCGACCCCGCCCTCGCAACAGACGCTGATACGCCGCGACGCGACGCTGACCAAGGCCGAACAGCGGCCCGGTGTACGGGAGTTGCGCAAGCAGCTCGGTACCCAGGGCGTGCTGGAGCTGGACCCGGCCACCGGCACCGCCCGCCAGGTGGCCAAGCTGGACGGATACCTGACGCCGCCCAGCGGTGACAGCCCCGAGGACATCGTCCGGGACTACCTGCGCGCCCGTCCCGACGTCTTCGGCCTGACCGACGCGCAGGTCCGTGACCTGACGCTGCGCAAGCAGTACACCGACGTGGCGGGTATACGCCACTTGTCCCTCCTCCAGTCGGTCGACGGTGTGCCGGTGTTCGGCAACGGCGTCAAGGCGAACGTCTCCCGGGACGGGCGGCTGATCAACGTGCTCGGCTCCCCGGTGCGGGCGCTGCCGTCGGCTCTCGCGCCGGCCCGGGTCACCGGAACACAGGCCAGGCACACCGCCGTCCGTGACATCGCGGGTGCCGACGCCGACGGCAACCCGCCCACCGACACCGCCAAGCAGGTCGTCTACCCGGTGCCCGGCGGCACCGCTCGCCGCGCCTGGCAGACGGTGACCTCGCCGGACGGCCACGGCATGTGGCTGCACGTCGTCGACGCCGTCACCGGCCGTGTCCTGTACCGGCAGGACCTGTCCTCCGATCTGAGCGCCGCCGACGCGCCCGCCGTAGCGCGGGACACCGGGCAGCCGCCGCTCTCCTCGCAGGGCACGCTCCTGAGCTCCGGCAACGTGCTGGCCTGGGACTACTCCCACGGTGCCGACAGGGGCGGAAAGCAGCTCACGCGGAACCTGACCGCTCGGGGCTGGCTTCCCAGGGGAGCCAAGACCCTCGACGGGCCCATCGCGCACGTCTACAGCGACGTCAACGACAACAACAAGGCGGACGACGGGGAGGAGATCACCCCGGCGGCGGGCGGGACGTTCTCCTTCCCGTTCAAGCCCTTCACCGGTGACAACTGCGGTCCTGCGGCCTGCGCCTGGGACCAGAAGAAGCCGAACTCCTGGCAGACCAACCGCGAGCAGAACGCCGCACAGGTCCTCTACTTCCTCGGGAAGTACCACGACCACCTCCAGGCGGCCCCGATCGGCTTCACCCGGAAGGCCGGCAACTTCGACGGGCGGGACGGCGACGCCGTACAGGCGCAGACCGACGACGGCGCGGCCATGAACAACGGGCTGCCCGACGACGACCACATCAACAACGCCAACATGGGCACCCCGCCGGACGGTCAGGCGCCCACGATGCAGATGTACCTGACCGGCGGTTACTCGGACGACCCGGACTACAAGGTGCCGTCGGGGAACTACGGCGACGTCGCCCCCGTCGTCTACCACGAGTACACACACGGCCTGTCCAACCGGCTCGTCGTCGATGCCGACGGGGTCTCGACCCTCGTAGGACCGCAGGGCGGGGCCATGGGCGAGGCATGGAGCGACTGGTACGCCGTCGACTTCCTGACCGACCAAGGGTTCATGAAGGACAACCCGCACATCGACGGCGAGATATCGGTGGACCCGCCGCACTGGCAGGGTGACCTGCAGTTGCGCACCCAGCCGATGGACTGCCCGGTGGGGTCGAAGTCGGCCAAGTGCCCGGGCACGAAGGGCGCGGGCCCGGGCGGGTACACCTACGGCGACTACGGGAAGATCTGGTACGGCGGTCCCGAACCGCACGCCGACGGCGAGATCTGGGGCGAGACCCTCTGGGACCTGCGCACCCAACTCGGCAGCAGGCTCACCGAGTCGCTGGTGACCCGGGCGCTGGAGCTCTCGCCCGCGAACCCGAGCTTCCTCGACCAGCGCAACGCCATCCTCCAGGCCGACACCGTGGTCAACGGCGGTCGGGCCGACAAGACCATCTGGAAGGTCTTCGCGCACCGGGGAATGGGGTACTTCGCCGCGGCTCTGACCGCTGACGACGTCAAGCCCGACGAGGACTTCTCCCTGCCGCCCGGCCCGAACACCCCGCGGGTCACGCTCACCGGCAAGGTGGCCGACGACACGAGCGGCGCCCCCCTGAGCGGGGTCACGGTCAGCGTCAGCGGCCACAGCTCCGGCTTCCCCGGCGCCGACTTCTCCGCCGTGACCAAGGCGGACGGGACCTACGCGATCCCCGACGTCCCCGAGGGCACGTACCGGAAGGTGTACGCCAGCGGCCACGGCTACGAGCCGCTGGCCCGCACAGTCGACGTCAAGTCCGGTTCCGCCGAGGCGGGCTGGTCGCTGCGCCGCAACTGGGCGGCCTCCTCCGGTGGCGCCAAGGTCACCGACTTCACCGGTACCGACAACACCAACTTCGGCTGTGGTCCCGGCGGTCTGATCGACATGTCGGCCGCCGTGTGGGGCTCGGACGCCACGGGCGGGACCAACGGCACCGGGGTGGACCCGGTCCACAACACGGTCGAACTGCCGGGGGCCGTGGACATCGCCGAATTCCTCGTCGACCCGACGGCGGGCTGCGGCGACGACACCACCGCGTCCCTCGGCGACTACCGAATCGAGACCTCCACCGACGGCACCAGCTGGACCACGGCCGCCGAGGGCCACTTCAAGCCCGCCGACACCGGCCGGCAGAACGTCGTGCCCCTCACGTCCGGCACCGGGGAGAACGTCCGGTACGTCCGTCTGACCATGCTCGGCAACCAGGCCGCCGACAACGGCGTGGACTGCGCGAAGGACCCCAGCCCCGCAGGCTGCAAGTACATGGACGCGACCGAACTCGTCGTCCACGGCGCATCGCACCAGGACTGACGAGCCGGATTCAGAAGCCGCGGGCGGCCTTCCATCGACGGGAGGCCGCCCGCGGCGACTTCCGCTGTACCACTCGGCAGCCACGCTCTGCGTACCGACAACCGCCGGCGCTCCAGCTTCTCGGCGTCCTCGGGGACCGTTGCCGTCATGCCCCAATGCTGCCTTGGTATTCGCTTCTCCAGCGCGCGGCTTCAGTGGTCAGCCGATGTAGCCCTCGAGGTCGGCGATGACGTTGACGGCTCCCTGAGCGTTGTTGATGCGGATGCGGCCGTCGGCGCCGACCGGGACCACGGCCAGGACCGGGCGGGTCTCTCCGGCGGCCAGGTTGTCGTTGGAGACGTTCGGCAGGCTGCCGTCGCCGTAGGCCGTCAGGTGCGTGGCGGTGGTCGGTGCGACACCGGTGAGGTTGACCAGCACCGCGGTGGCGTTCGCCGGGACGCCGTCGACACCAGTGACTTTCACAGTGAGGGTGCCGCCGGTGCCCAGCGGTTCGGCCGCGGCTCCTGTGCCGTCGCGGGTGTCGAGGAAGCGCGTGGGACTGGTTGGCACGAACGCACTCCCGCCCGAGGTGTAGAGGCCCTGGAGGTCGGCGATCAGGTTCACGTGCCCGCCGGTGTTGTAGATCTCGATCTTGCCGCTGCAGACGGGCGTGACCACCAGGTTGGACACTGTCTGCCCGGCGCGGTAGTTCAGGTTCGACGTGCTTGGGCGGCTTCCGCAGTAGACGGTGACCACGCCGCTGCCGGTGCCTCCCGTCGCGGTGATGTTGAGGACGGCACCCACCGCGGAAGAACTCCCGGGGCGCAGGGTGACGGTCGTGGTGCTGCCCGGTGCGACCTTGCCCTTGGGGATGCCGGTGCCGTTGCGGGTGTCCAGGTCCCGCACGGGTGTAGTGAGGGGGTACAGACCGCTCAGGTGCGCGCCGGTCCTGCGCACGCTGGTGAAGTAGCCCGCCACGTCGGCGATGAGGTCGACGTGGCCGTGGGCGTTGTAGAGGTCGATGTAGCCGTCGCCGCCGACCCGGACAGTGACCAGGTTCGGCTTCACTCGCCCGGCGGTGAAGTTCAGGTTGGAGGCGGTCGGGCGACTGGTGCCGTCCGGGTACACCGTGACGTAGCTGCTCGCGGTGGCATCGGCGTCGGTGACGTTCATGGTCACCGCGGTCACCCCGGAGGTCGGGATGCCGCCCACGCCGAGAACCTTCAGGCGTACCACGCCGCCGGGACCGACCGGTCGCTGGGGCGCGCCCGTGCCGTGGCGGGTGTCCAGGATGCGCTTCGGGGTCGTCACCACGTAGGAGGGTCCGACCGTCACCTCGGTGGTGGCCGTGGCGGTGCGGCCGTCGGAGTCGGTGATGTGCTGCGTGACGGTGTACGTGCCGGCGGCGGCATAGGTGTGAGCCGTGGAGCCGCCGGCGCCGGTGACTGTGACAGCCGCGGAGCCGTCGCCGAAAGTGATCCGGTCGCTGGTCATCCGGTAGTAGCCGGTCGCGTTGAACGCGCAGCTCGCGGTACGGGGTTCGGACGGATCCTGGCCGCAGGACAGGCCCGCGTCGGGCCCGGGGGGCTGGGTGACCGTGAACGACACGAACCCGCTGGTGCCCAGCTGGGTGCCGTCGGCTCCGTCCACCGTCACCGCGGTCTGGAGATAGCCGTTCCCGGAGTCCTGCGTGTAGGTGTGCGTCGCGGAGCCGGTGGTCGACGTGGCGCTGGTGCCGTCGCCGAAGTCGAAGGCGTAACTCACGCCGTCCAACGAGTCCGACCACGGGTTGCTCACCTTGGTGGTGAAGGTGGTCGGCACCCCGACGTAGGCGGTGTAGCTCGGTGACATGGCGATCCCGCTCACCGCGAACGGGTCCTGGAACTCCATGGCGCCGCGGTCGTAGGAGCTGTCACCCGCGCCGGTGTCCGCGACCAGGGGGTCGTCGACCCTGGGCTTGCCGTAGTAGTCCGTGGAGAGTTCTCCGGGTGCGTCGGCGTCGGCCGAGTCGATGAGCGGTGAGTGCTCCGTCAGCCATCCGGTCACGGGGATGGTCAGATCTGTCTGGTCCAGGTCGTGGGCGCCCTGTCCGGTTCCTGACTGGAATGCCTGGGTGGTGGCGTAGGCGGTACCGGCCCAGTCGTAGTCGGTACCGGTCGACAGCGGGTTGAGCGCGTTGTAGTCCTCGGTGACGTGGCCGGCGGAGGCGGCGTCCACCGTGATCTCGGCAGGGGTGCCGGTGTCGGTGCAGTGGGTGGTCCCGCCGGGCATCGCGACAGTGTTCTCCACCGAGCCCGAGGTGCCGCCGGTCAGACTGATCGCGTTCCCGCAGAGCGTCGAGATGGTGTCACCGGCGAGGTGGATGCCCGTGGTGCCCGCGGCCGTGATGCCGCCGCCCGCATCCCCGCTGAAGCGGTCGTCGGCGAGCGTGATGTCCTGCGCTCCGGGCATGCTGGCGAAGCCGAGGCCGGTCGTCGTGAGGACCAGGTCACGGGTGAGGGCGATGCCGGAGGAGGAACCGTCGACCGCGATCACCGCAGTGGAAGCCGTGATGGCGCCGGTCCTCAAGGTGGCGACGCGATAGGTGATGTGCTGCGAATCCGCGATGGCGAGGGCGGCGGTCCCGCTCGCCGAGGCGCTGATCCCGGCCATGTCGACGTACTGGGCGCCGGAGAAGGTGATCGCCGTCGTCTGCCGGCCCGCCACGGTGGTGCCCGTTCCGTTGCCGGGTGCGGCGATGAAGGTTATTGGGGCGTCCGCGGTGCCCGTGGAGGCGATGGTCACCGGGGCGTAGGCGGTCTTGTTGTCCGCGATGTGCACGGTGTCGCCCGGAGTCGCAATCTGCGCGGCCGGCTGGATCTGGCAGAAGGGCTCCGCCTTCGAGCCGGGGCCGGTGTCGCTGCAGTTGGCGGCGAGGTTGTCGACGTACAGGGCCGTGCCGGTGTTCGCGTGAGCTGTGCCGGTACCGAGGCCGCCGAGCAGGACCGCCAAAACGGCGGATGCCACGAGTGGTTGTCCGCGGCGCATCGGGTGCGCGCTCCCCCCTGGCCGGTGAGGGCGCAGGATCCCCGACGCGCACGGCCTGTCACATCCAGTCGGCTGTCCGCTGGAGCTGAAGTGAGACTAGATCAGCTACAGGAAGGCGAACAGTTGCGCGGGCGCCTTTTACCCGATCTTGGTCGCCCCGGGCCTGTGCTGGAGGGCGGTCATCACGGCGTTGGCGAAGCACCCGCTGGAGGTCATCGGGGAGCATGCGGAACGACTTGTGGCGGCGCCCTCGGTCAGGGATGGGCGGACGGCCTCTATGTGGCTGCTCGGGCACCCGGATGTCAGACCCTTCCGTCATGCTCTGCGCATGATGATTGCGACCGACAGTCGGGGCCACGCGGTGAAGGGTCCTTCGGAGCAGGTGATAGGGACGATGCTCGCCGACCTGGATCAGGGCGACCACCTGATTCTTGAGCGGCAGGACGAGAGCCGGGAAGGCGACTGGTACATCCAGGTGCTGTCCGGTGGGGACGACACCTACCAGCTGGAGTACCGCGACGGGGTTCCCGCGGAGCACTACCAGACACAGGCGGAGTCGCAGGAGCAGGTGCTGCAAGGACTTCTCGGCTGGGTGGCCGGCAAGCCCGACTGGCGGGACGGCTTCGCATGGACCAGCATCGGCCACTGGTTCACGCCGGCCCCTGAAAAGGAGGGCGATCCGACCGCCTAGCTGTATTGCCCTGTGAGGTCGGGGTCGCTCTCCACCGGTAGTACGCACAGCAGATGGCCGCCGGGCGCCCGTAGCAACGGCCGGGCCGTCGCTCCGAGAGCCGCCGCCCGGAAGTGCGCTGCCCGGGCGGCCTCGGCTTCGGGTGTGTCGATCTGTACGGCGTACACGCGCAGTACGGCGTACACGCGGCTTCGGTGCGCCATCGTCATCGCACCCCCGTTACCCCGTTACCGCCGTCACCGCGTCACCGCCTCGCCCGGGGCCGCCGGATTGCCGTAGTAGGCGTCGGGGCCGTGTTTGCGGGTGTAGTGGCGGGCGAGGAGGTGGGGAGGGGGTGGACTCGTCGGGGAGAGGGACATGGTGTGCAGGGCGATGTCGGCGACGGCCTCGCAGATGATCGCGTGTTCCAGGGACTTGCGGGCGGTGGGTCCCCAGGTGAAGGGGCCGTGGCCGGCGACGAGGGCGGCGGGGACCTCGGCGGCCCGCTGGTCGTCGCCGCCGAGGAGGTCCACGATGACGCGGCCGGTGTTGTACTCGTAGTCCATCGCGCACTCCTCGGGGGTGAGGTCGCGGGTGACGGGGATGGGGCCGTTGAAGGTGTCCGCGTGTGTGGTGCCCAGGACGGGGATGTCGCGGTGGGCCTGGGCGAAGGCGACCGCGTGGGTGGAGTGGGTGTGGGTGACACCGCCGATGGAGGGGAAGGCGAGGTAGAGGCAGCGGTGGGTCTCGGTGTCGGTGGAGGGGCGCAGGTCTCCGTCGACGACGGCACCGTCGGACAGGCGCACCGTCACCAGGTCCTCCAGGGTCAGGCTCTCGTACGGCACTCCCGAGGGCTTGATGACGAAGACCCCGGCGTCACGGTCGACGCCGCTGACGTTGCCCCAGGTCAGGGTGGCCAGGCCGACTCGGGGGATGGTGAGGTTGGCTTCCAGTACCTCTTCGTGCAGGCTCGCCATCACAGGGCCTGGGCGAGGCGGTGGTAGGCGGCGTTCCAGCGGATTTCCTTGGCGAACCGGCCGGTGGTGGTGTGCTCGTCGATGGTCAGCAGTTCGACGCCGGTCATGTCGGCGAAGTCGGTGAGGGTCTCGAGGTCCACGGCCGAGCTGAGGACGGTGTGGTGCGGGGCACCGGCCAGGAGCCAGCTCTCGGCCGATTCCGCGAGGGAGGGGCGGGGTTCCCAGACGGCTCGGGCCACCGGCAGGAGTGGCAGTGGCTGACTGGGCGCGACGACGTCCACGGCGTTGGCGGTCAGCCGGAAGCGGTCGCCGAGGTCGGAGAGGCCGACGACGACGGCGGGGCCCGGGGCGGCGTCGAAGACGAGGCGGACGGGGTCCTCGCGGCCGCCGATGGACAGGGGGTGGATCTCGCAGCTGGGGCGGGCGGCGGCGATGGAGGGGCAGACCTCCAGCATGTGGGCGCCCAGGATCCGCGGCTCACCAGGACCCAGGTGGTAGGTGTAGTCCTCCATGAAGGACGTGCCGCCGGGCCGTCCGTGGCCCATGACCTTCAGGGTGCGCAGGAGCGCGGAGGTCTTCCAGTCGCCCTCGCCGCCGAATCCGTAGCCGTCGGCCATCAGGCGCTGCACGGCCAGGCCGGGAAGCTGGCGCAGGGCGCCGAGGTCCTCGAAGTTGGTGGTGAAGGCGGTGAAGCCGCCCTCGGTGAGGAAGGTGCGCAGGCCGAGTTCCTGGCGGGCGGCGTACAGGAGGGAGTCGTGGCGGATGCCGCCGGGGCGCAGGGCGGGGACGACGTCGTACGACTGCACGTACTCCTCGGCCAGTTCGGCCGCCGCTTTGTCCTCGACGGCGTCGACGACGGCGACGAGGTCGTTGACGCCGTAGGTGTTGACCGAGTAGCCGAAGCGGAGTTGGGCCTCGACCTTGTCGCCCTCGGTGACCGCGACGTCGCGCATGTTGTCGCCGAAGCGTGCGAGGCGCAGGCTGCGGGCGGTCTGGCGGCCGGCCGCCGCGCGGGACCAGGCGGCGATGCGGCGTATCACGCGGGGGTCGGTGGCGTGCCCGGCGACGATCTTCCGGCTGACGCCCAGACGGGCCTCGATGTGGGCGAACTCGCGGTCGCCGTGGGCGGCTTGGTTGAGGTTCATGAAGTCCATGTCGATGCTCGACCAGGGCAGCGACAGGTTGTACTGGGTGTGCAGGTGCAGCACCGGGCGGTCCAGCGCGCTCAGGCCGGCGATCCACATCTTCGCCGGGGAGAAGGTGTGCATCCACACGATCACCCCCGCGCAGACGTCCGACGCGTTGGCCTCCAGGCACATACGGCGGATCGACTCCGCGTCCGTGAGCACCGGCTTCCACACGATCCGCGACGGGATCTCGGCGGCCGCGTCCAGCCGCTCGGCGATCTGCCGGGACTGGTGGGCCACTTGAGCCAGGGTCTCCTCCCCGTACAGGTGCTGGCTGCCGGTGAGGAACCAGATCTCCTGGCTGTCGTAGGGCTGGGGTCGGGCCGTCATGACGGTTCCTTTCACAAGGGGTGGTGGCGGGGCACAGAGGGGTGGTTCAGGCGGAGGCCTCGGCGCGCAGGCGGCGCAGGCGGTGCATGACGTCGTTGGTGCCGCGCCCGAAGTAGTCGTGCAGGACGCGGTATTCGGCGTAGAGGCGCTCGTAGGCCACGGCCCGCTGGGGATCCGGCAGATACACGCGGCGGTGGACCTTGCCCATGGCGTGGGCGGCCGCGCGGATGTCGGGGTGGGCCCCCGCGGCCACGGCCGCGTGCATCGCGGCGCCGAGGGCCGGGCCCTGGGTGGAGGCGATGATGCTCAGCGGGCGAAGGGTGACATCGGCGTAGATCTGCATCAGCAGGGCGTTCTTCGTCAGCCCGCCCGCGATGATGAGTTCCCTGACCGGTACGGCGGCCGACTCGAAGGCGTCGATGATGGTGCGGGTGCCGAAGGCGGTGGCCTCCAGCAGGGCGCGGTAGACGTCCTCGGGGCGGGTGGAGAGGGTCTGGCCGATCAGCAGACCGCTGAGGTCGTGGTCGACCAGGACGGAGCGGTTGCCGCTGTGCCAGTCCAGGGCGATCAGGCCGTGTTCGCCGACGGCCTGCCCTGCCGCGAGGTCGGTCAGGTACTCGTGCGGCGTCCGGCCGGCCGCGGCGGCCCGCTCGGCGTACTCGGCCGGGAAGCCGGTGCGCACGAACCAGGCGAAGATGTCGCCGACACCGCTCTGTCCGGCCTCGTATCCCCACAGGCCCGGCAGGATGCCGCCGTCCACGACCCCGCACATGCCGGGTACGACCCCGTGCTGGTCGGAGCTCATCACATGGCAGGTGGAGGTGCCCATGATGGCGACCATCTGGCCGGGTTCCACGGCGACCGCCGCAGGTGCGGTGACATGCGCGTCGACGTTGCCGACGCAGACCGTGATCCCCTCCGGAAGGCCGGTCCAGGCGGCCGCCTCCGCGGTCAAGGTGCCCGCGGGGTCGCCGAGTTGGCCGATCGGGTGCTCCAGCTTGTCGGTGACGAAGCCGGCGAAGTCCGGATGCAGGGCCGCCAGATAGTCGGGTGAGGGGTAACTCCCGTTCTGGTACTGACCCTTGTAACCGGCGGTGCAGGCGTTGCGGACGTAGCTCCCGCACAGCCGCCACACGATCCAGTCCGCCGCCTCCAGCCAGCGCTCGGTACGGGCGTAGATCTCCGGGTCCTCCTCCAGGACCTGCAGCGCCTTGGCGAACTCCCACTCCGAGGAGATCTTGCCGCCGTAGCGCTCCAGCCACGGCTCCTTGCGCTCGGCGGCCAGCGCGTTGATGCGGTCGGCCTGGCCCTGCGCGGCGTGGTGGCGCCACAGCTTGACGTAGGCGTGCGGGCGGGCGCTGTACTCGGGCAGGTCGCACAGGGGGGTGCCGTCGGCGAGCACCGGCAGGACCGTGCACGCGGTGAAGTCGGTCCCGATGCCGATGACCTGCTCCGGCCGGACACCGGCGGCCGTCAGCGCCTCCGGCACCGCGTGGCGCAGGACGTCGATGTAGTCCGAGGGCACCTGTAGGGCCCAGTCCTGGGGCAGCCGGGTGCCGTCGGGGAGTTCACGGTCGAGGACCGCGTGCCGGTACGCGTGCTCGGCCGTCCCCAGCTCGGCGCCGTCGCGGACCCGGACCACCACGGCGCGGCCGGACAGGGTTCCGAAGTCGACGCCCACGACACAGGGTTCTTCAGGCACGGCGGCCCACCTCTCTGGTTCGGTACGTCAGGCAGGGTTCGAGATGTCAGTCACTGTTCGGGATACTGGACAGAGGATGGGGGGCCCGGCTGCGAAACCGGGCCCCCGGAGGGTCAGTTGACCCGCACGACCTGCCACAGCTCGTCGTCGGCGCCGGTGTCGGTCGCCTGGACGATCAGGGCACCGTTGGCCGTGGAGGCGGAGGCGACGTCCGCGACCAGACCGCTGGCGGAGTTGACGAGCTTGAAGTAGCCGCTTCCCGCGTCCGTCAGCGTCCAGTTCTGCGAGCTCGCGCCGGAGGACGCCTTCTGGACGACGGCCGCACCCGACGACGTCGAGCCGTTGTTGTCGAGGAAGAGAGCGCTGTTGACGTTCTTCACGGTCCACGCCCCGCCGGCGGCGGACTGGAACGTCCACAGCTGGCAGTTGTTGGCGGTGTTCACCCACTGGCCGGCCTGCTTGCCCACGGTGGTGGAGGCGCCGGGGATCTCGAAGAACTTGCCGCTGTTCTTGTTGACCAGCCGGTACTGACCGGTGGACAGGGTGGGCAGCGCGGTCTGGGTGAGGTTCCAGCGCTGGCAGGCGCAGCCGGTGTCGGACCACTGCCCGGCGGCGGTGCCGACGGTGGTGGAGGCGCTGGGGATCTCCAGGTACTTGCCGCTGATCCGGTTGGTGGCGGTGAAGCCGCCCGCCGGGTTCGGGGCGATCGCCCACTCGTGGTCGAGGGTGCCGTTGTCGTCCCACTGCAGGACCTTGGCGCCGTTGGCGGTGGACTGGTTCTGCACGCCCAGGACCTTGCCGCTGGCCACGTTGAAGATCTTGAAGTAGCCGGACGTCTGCTGGACGAACTTCCACTTCTGGTCGCTCGCGTTGTCGGCGTTCTGCTGGGTGGCGTTGATTCCGTTGGTGGTGGAGCCGCCCGCGATGGCCAGCAGCAGATGGCTGTTGGCGTT
The DNA here is from genome assembly GCF_040605395.1 of Streptomyces sp. NPDC005648. Lineage (NCBI taxonomy): Bacteria > Bacillati > Actinomycetota > Actinomycetes > Kitasatosporales > Streptomycetaceae > Streptomyces > Streptomyces sp. NPDC005648. The sequence goes on from NZ_JBEXCS010000024.1 coordinate 18,215, forward strand.
GGACATCGTGTAGGTGGCGCCGTCGGAGATGCCGCCGCCCAGGTCGATCGTGCCGTAGCTGACGGGGTTGAGGCCGGTGCTGGTCAGATGACCGCCGCTGAGGACCAGCAGGCTGTGGCCGTCGGAGAGCGGGAGCAGGCCGCGGCTGTAGCCGCCGGGGACGGTGGAGGCGATACGCGTCCACTGACCGGACGCGCCGTTCTGCGTGTTGAGGAACAGGTCGTCGGTGCTGTTGGCGCTGACGACCAGGGTGCCGTTGGCGCCGCCGGTCGGCAGCCAGGTGATGTACGGCGAGCTGGTGGGCACGGTGCCGTCGGTCGCCTTGAGGGCGATACCGGTCGCCGAGCCGAAGGCCTCCGGGTCGGCGGAGATCTTGTAGTAGACGGCGAAGCCGCCCTCGGGGGCGCCCCAGAACTCGTACGTCATCACGTAGTTGCCGTTGGGGAGCTTCGCGACCGTCGGCATGCCGGGGCGGTCGCCGTAGGTCGAGGTGGCGACGTCGTTCACCACGGAACCCCAGGTCAGGCCGTCCGTGGAGACCTGGTGGACGATCTTCTGGCCGTTGTTGGGATCACGCTGGTCGGAGTAGTACGCGATCAGCTTCGAGCCGGACACCATCAGGAACGGCTCCCACACGGGCGTCTGGCCGTTGGTGGGGTCGGCCTTGCCGCCGGTGGCGATGGTGCTGACGTAGGACCAGCTCACGCCGTGGTCGGTGCTGGCGTACAGGTCCAGCTCGGTCGTGGACAGGTCGCTCGGAATGGAGTTGCCGGCGGCGAGGATCGTGCCGGCCGGGAAGTTGCCGACGGCGGTGGGGAGTTCGTACAGGAACGGCTGGTAGCGCATGCCGAAGCCGTTGTGCGTGTCCGTGATGCTGGAGATCTGCGTCCAGCTGTTGCCGTTGTCGGTGCTGCGGTAGATCGGGAAGACGGGGGTGCCCGAGCTGTACTGCTCGAAGGAGGCCAGCAGGGTGCCGTTGGACGATCCGCTGTACTGCAGGCGCAGACCGCGCGGGTAGAGCGAGCCGGGGGACGGGGTGCCCGACGCGGGGGTGTACATCGTCTGCGAGGCGCGCGAGATCGCGTGGGCCGGGCCGGCGGAGGGGATGAGCAGGGCGACGACGGCTGCGAGCAGGGCCAGCAGCACGGTGATCGTCCGGGGTCTGTGAACGACGGGTGCGGCGCGGTACGCGGCGCCTTCCCTGGTGGTGGACATTGCGGCTCCCAAGGGGGTGTCCGGGATGAGGGGTGGTGCCTGACCCGCCGCTCCCGGGGAGGAGAAGGGGAGCCGGGAGCGGCGGGTGTCCTAGGGGGTGTTTCGACAGTCCTGTGCGGTGCCCGCGGTGTCCGGTGCGTGCTCTCGGCGTGCCGGACGAAAGCCCTCGTACTGGACGTACTTGGGGTTTCGACCGGTGCGGCGAGAGTGCGTGCCGGGCGCCGTGGGTGCTGTGCGGGACTTTCGAAACACCCCCTAGGGGGTGGGTCAGCCGGCGCGGCGCAGCCGGACGACGTTCCAGGAGACGGGCGGAAGGCTCACGGTGAGCCGTCCCTCGGTGACGGCACCGGTCTCGGCGGTGTACGGCCGGACCCGGTCGGGGTCGTCCTGGGTGTTGGTGGCGCGGATGTCGGGGTCGCTGAGCACGGAGTGCTCCACCGGCGTGTAACCGGGGAACGCCCGCAGGTCGAGGGCGAGTTCGACGTTCTCGGCCTGGTGCCGGTTGACGGCGAAGACGGTGAGCTCGTCGGGGCCGTCGGCGCCCTCGACATGGGTGGCCACGGCGTCGACGACCGGGACTCCGCCGAATCGTTTCGTCTCATAGAGGGGCGCGACCGGCTCCACCCGCAGGACCGTGCCGCGGGCGTGCCGGGCGGCCTGGGCGAAGGGGTGGAAGGTGGTCTGCCGCCAGCTCGGGCCGCCGGCCTCGCTGCGGATCGGGGCGATGACGTTGACGAGCTGGGCGAGGCAGGCGGCCGTGACGCGGTCGCTGTGCCGCAGCAGGCTGATCAGCAGCCCGCCGACCACGACGGCGTCGGCGACGTTGTACTCGTCCTCGATGACGCGCGGGGCCACCGCCCACTCGGTGGGCTTCTCCGCCGCCTCGAACCGGGAGTTGTACCAGACGTTCCACTCGTCGAAGGAGAGGTTGATCCGCTTCCTGCGGCCCAGCTTGGCCCGGATGTGGTCGGCGGTGGCGACCACCGACTCCACGAAGCCGTCCATGTCGACGGCGGAGGCGAGGAAGCTGCCGAGGTCCCCGTCGAGCTCCTCGTAGTAGGCGTGGCAGGAGATGTAGTCGACCTGGTCGTACGCCTCCTCCAGCACGGTCGCCTCCCAGGCGCCGAACGTCGGCATGGAGGAGCTGGAGCTGCCGCACGCGACCAGTTCGAGGTTCGGGTCGATCATGCGCATCGCGCGGCCGGTCTCGGCGGCGAGGCGGCCGTACTCGGCGGCGGTCTTGTGACCGGTCTGCCAGGGGCCGTCCATCTCGTTGCCCAGGCACCACATACGGATGCCGAAGGGGTCGGCGGCGCCGTTCTTGATCCGCTGGTCGGACCAGGCGGTGCCGCCGGGGTGGTTGGCGTACTCCAGCAGGTCCAGGGCCTCGGCGACGCCCCGGGTGCCGAGGTTGAGGGCCATCATGGGCTCGACGCCGGCCTTCCTGGCCCAGCGGTGGAACTCGTGCAGACCGAACGCGTTGGTCTCGGTGCTGTGCCAGGCGAGGTCGAGACGGGTGGGCCGGTCGGCGACCGGGCCGACGCTGTCCTCCCAGCGGAAACCGGAGACGAAGTTGCCGCCGGGATAGCGCACGGCGGTCACCCCCAGCTCGCGCACCAGGTCCAGGACGTCACGGCGCAGGCCGTCCTCGTCGGCGAGGGGATGGCCGGGTTCGTAGATACCGGTGTAGACACAGCGGCCCATGTGCTCGACGAACGAGCCGAAGGTACGGGGGCTCACGTCGGCGACGCGGAAGGCGGGGTCGACGGTCAGGGAGGCGTGCAGCATGAAGGTCGCTCCGGGATGTGCGCGAGGAGGAGGGGGGAACGGGCGGGCCTGTCAGGTCACTTGAGGCCGTCAGGTCATGTGAGCCGTCGGTTCACTTGAGGCTTCCGACGGTCAACCCGCCGCGCCAGTACCGCTGAAGGAGGAGGAAGGTGACGATCAGCGGCAGGATCGCGACCAGGGAACCCGCGATGACCAGGGTGAAGAGCGCGTTGGAGCCGGACTGGATCAACGCTCCCTCGTACCAGGACTGCAGACCGACGGTGAGCGGGAAGAGCTTGTCGTTGTTGAGCATCACCAGCGGCAGGAAGAAGTTGTTCCAGGTGCCGACCATGGAGAACAGCAGCACGGTGACGAGCGCCGGCTTCAGGGTCGGCAGCGCCACCGACCACAGCACCCGCAGCTCGCCGGCCCCGTCCATACGGGCCGCCTCCAGCAGCTCGTCCGGCAGGGACTCCTGGACGTAGACCCGTACGAGATAGACACCGAAGGGGTTGAGCAGCTGGGGCAGGATGACCGCCCACATGGTGTTGGTCAGCGCCACCTTGCTCAGCAGCAGATAGGTGGGGATGGCCAGCGCGGTGGCGGGCACCATGATCGCGCCGAGGAGGCTGGAGAAGAGCAGGTTGCGGCCGGGGAAGCGGTACTTGGCGAAGGCGTAGCCCGCGAGGGTCGCCACGGCGGTGGCGCCGACGCCGCTGACACCGGCGTAGATCGCGGTGTTGCCCATCCAGCGCAGGTACTCGCCGTCGTTGTACGTGAACAGCTCCCGGACGTTGGTGAAGAAGGAGCCGGGCGAGTGGAACCAGAGGGCGGCGGTGGAGAACAGCGCGTCGTTGCCCTTGGTGGCGGCGACGACCAGCCACCAGAACGGCAGCAGGAAGTAGAGGATCATCGCCACCATCACCACGTTGACGGTGACCCGTCCGCGCGCGGCGGAGGTACGGCGGACGGCGGGCAGGGCGGTGGCTGCGGCGGTCGTCACTTCAGTCCGCTCCTTTTGCGCGCGGCGAACAGGAAGATGTAGGAGCCGATGAAGACCACCGCTCCGAGGGAGAAGGAGATGGCGGCGGAGTAGTTGAACTCCGAGTACTGGAACGCCAGGTTGTAGGCGTACAGGTTGGGCGTGTAGTCCGGGGTGATCACCGAGGAGGCGCTGTGCTCCAGGACCCGTGGTTCGGTGAAGAACTGCAGGGTGCCGATGAGGGTGAACATCAGGGTGAGGACGATCGCCGAGGAGATCATCGGGACCTTGATGCGCAGGGCCGTCTGGAACTGGCCGGCGCCGTCGAGCTTCGCGGCCTCGTAGACCTCGCGGGGCAGTCCCTGCAGGGCGGCGTACAGGACGATCATGTTGTAGCCGGTCCACTGCCAGGTCACGATGTTGCCCAGTGAGGTCAGCATCAGACCGTGCGAGAGCAGGTCGACCTTGCCGAGGCCGAGGGAGTGGCTGATCGAGTTCACCGGCCCGAAGGTCGGGCTGTAGAGGAAGCCCCACATCAGGGCGCCGATCACCGCGGGCACGGCGTACGGCATGAACAGGGTCATCCGGAAGACCTTGGCGAGCTTGTTGGTGACCTCGTCGATGATCAGCGCGCCCAGCAGGGCGAGACCGAGCATCAGCGGGATCTGGACCACGCCGAAGACGACGACCCTGCGCACACCGGACAGGAACTTCGGGTCGGTGAAGGTCTGCTGGTAGTTGGCGAACCAGCTGAAGTGGTCGCCCCCCACCAGGGTGGACGTCCTGAGGCTCAGCCAGAAGGCGTAGCACAGCGGAGCCACCAGGAAGGCCAGGAAGAGCAGAAGGAACGGGCTGACCAGCAGCAGGCCCATGCCCTTGTGCCGGGTGCGGGCCGAGAACCCGCCGGGGCGACGGCCCGCCACGGGAGTACGAAGTCCCCTCGCGGGGACGGCACTCGGCGGTGCCGTCGCGGTGGATCCCTGCTGTCGGAGCAGGCTCATCACTTCTCCTTGCGCGTGGTGCGGGCCCCCGCCGGCGGCGGAGCTTTCGGGCGCGGGCGCGCCGGCGGGGGCGGCGGGGAGTCGGGACTCGGGCCGGTTACTTGCCGACCTTGAAGCCCTGCTTGCTCGCGTAGGAGCTCACCTGCTGCTGGACGTTGTCGTTGACGGACGACCAGGCGGTCTGGCCCTGGAGGGCCTTGCCCACCTCACTGGTGTCGGTGTTGTAGGCGTAGTCCTGGAACGGGCTCCAGTCGAAGCTGGAGATGCCGTTCGCGGCGGGCACGAACACCGAGTTGATCTGCTGGCCGCCGAAGAAGTCGTACTTCTTGGACTTGAAGTACGTCCCGTTGAGGATCGGGTTGGACAGCGGGAAGAGGTACGCCTGGTCGATGCCGATCTTCCAGGCCGCCTCGGAGGTGCCGAACAGCTCCCGGGCGACCTCGGTGGCCTCCTTGGGGTGCTTGGTCTGCGAGGTCACCGAGAAGCTCGAACCGCCCCAGTCGCCCTGGGCGTTAGCGCCCGCGGTCCACTGCGGCAGCGGGGCGACACGCCACTTGCCGGCGGTCTTCGCGGCGACGCTGGAGAGATAGCCCGGGCCCCAGCCGGCCGCGATGTAGGTGGCGTACTTGCCGCTGCTCAGGCCGTTGTAGAAGTCCGTGGTGGCGTACGACTGGGTGTCGACCAGCTTGTTCTTGACCAGGTCGCCCCAGTATTCGTACACCTTCTTGGCGTTGTCGTCGTTGAGCTTGACCCCGATGTCCGGGAGCTTGCTCGCCGAGTACGTGTAGGGGCGGGAGCCGGCCTGCCAGGTCAGGCCCTGGCGCCAGCCGGCGGCCGTCTCGTCGCTGCCGAAGTCGGTCATGTAGGCGCTGGGGTCGGCCTTGTGCAGCTTGGCTGCCTCCTCCTTGAACTCCGCCCAGGTGGTCGGCACCTTGAGGCCGTACTTCTTGAAGAGGTCGGCCCGGTACATCATCGCCATCGGGCCGCCGTCGACCGGGATGGCGTAGACGTGGTCGCCGTCGGAGGCCTGGTTCCAGGCCCAGGACACGTAGTTGCCCTTGTCGGCGCCCGCGCCGTACTTGCCCATGTCGAGCAGGCCCTTGGTGAGCTGGATGGTCGGCAGCTCCTGGAACTCCAGCATGACGACGTCCGGGGCACCCTGGCCGGCCTTGAGCGCGGTCTTCAGCTTGGTGTACTCGTCCTGGCCGACGCCGGCCTGGACCCAGTCGACCTGGACGTCCTTGTGGGTCTTGTTGAACTCGGCCACGACCTGCTTGAACTGCGGGTACCACGCCCACACCTTGATGTGCACGGGACCGCTCTGCGCGCCGCCGGCGCTGCCGCCCCCGCCGCCGCAGGCCGCGAGAAGCACGCCGGCGAGGGCGGCGGAGGTAGCCGCGACCGTGGTCCGCCGGAGGGAACGGAGCTGGGGCTTTCTGCTGGACGACATGAGCGATCTCCTGGGTGTGGTGCCCGAGGGCAGGACGGAGTACGGGAGGTGCGGGGGGCGGGGGTGCGGGGGGCGGGGGTGCAGAGAGGTGCGAGGACGTGCTGGGGCGTGCCGGGACGTGCGAAGAGGTGCGCCGGAGACACGGAGAACCGGCGTGAAAGCGGGTTGCGCGCCTACGGATGCGGCGGGCGGACGTCGGTCGACGCGGGAGGGTGGGCGTACGTGACGTGGGTGGGGGGAGAAGACGGCTCGGTGATCAGCGCGGCGGGCGCGCCGGGCAAGGGCTCAGACCGCGGTGAGTAAAGAGTGATGCCCTGTCAGGACGGGTGCGGCTCCCGGCCCGTGAGAGGTTGCTGGTCCCACTGCGGCTCCTACTGGTCATCCCTGGTACTTGATCCGCTGGGACCAAGCCCTTCTGCTACGCTCTGCAGCGCTGCAAAAGTGTTAACCGAGAAGTTGCCGCGCTGCAAGAGGCACAGAGGACCTCTGAGAGAAAATTTCAGCGCTGAAACCGACATTCGGGATGAAGGTGACATATGGCAAAGGGCGTCACACTCCGCGACGTCGCGGAGCTCGCCGGCGTCTCCAGCAGGACCGTGTCCAACGTGGTCAACGGCTACGCGCCCGTCGCCGAGGCCACCCGCGCCCGGGTCCAGCAGGCCGTCGACAAGCTCGGCTACCGGCCCAATGTGCTGGCCCGCAACCTCGCCGCGGGCCGTTCGGGCCAGATCGCCGTGGTGGTGCCGTATCTGGACACGCCGTACTTCGCCGAACTGCTGCAGGGCATCATCCGCGCGGCCCGGGTCCAGGGCTACAACGTCCTGATCGACCAGACGGACGGGGACGCCGAGCACGAGAAGCTGTTCCTCAGCCGCGGCTCCCAGCATCTGCTGTTCGACGGCGTCATCTTCAGCCCTCTCGGCCTCGCCCAGTCCGACCTGTCCGAGCGTGATCCGAGCCTGCCTCTCGTCGTGCTCGGCGAGCGGGTGAGCGACGGCGGTTTCGACCATGTCGGCATCGACGACGTGGCCGCCTCCCTGGAGGCGACCGAGCATCTGCTCGGCCTCGGCCGGCGCCGCGTCGCCGCGATCGGCGACCAGCCCTACCGCACCGGCGAGGCGGCCCAACTGCGCACCCGGGGCTACCGGTTGGCGCACGAGCGGGCCGGACTGGCCGTCCACGAGGAACTCGTGGTCTCCACGCCACGGTTCAACCGCTCCGACGGGGCGAGCGCCATGGCCCATCTGCTCGACCTGGCGGAACCGCCCGACGCGGTCTTCTGCTACAGCGACCTGGTCGCCCTGGGCGCCCTGCACACCCTGGCCTCCCGCGGACTGCGCGTCCCCGAGGACGTCGCCGTCGTCGGCTACGACGACATCGAGGACGGCCGCTACTCCAATCCGTCCGTCACCACGGTCTCCCCGGACAAGAAAGTGATCGCGGAGACGGCGGTGGAACGCCTGCTCAAACGGATCGGCAGCTCGACCCCCGTCCCGGGCATGGAGATCCGGGCGCCACACCGCCTGATCCCCCGAGCGAGCACGATCGGGCGAACCGCGGCGGCGGCCGACGGGGCGTGAGGGCGCATCCCTCCAGGTCGGCGAGGAACCCTACCTGTTCACCCGTGTTCACCTGTGGGCCGCGCGGTTCATCTCCACGACGTCCTCCAGGGTGGGATCGGCGCCGAGGGCGGTGAAGCGCTCCGCCATGGTGTCCCGGACGGCCGTGTCCTTGACGCGGTCGGCCGCGGCCAGGGCCGCCGGCAGTTCGTCCAGGGTCAGTTCGGTGCAGTAGGCGGGACCCATCGGCTGCTGGCGCCAGGAGTCGGCCAGTGTCCCCGCGTCGTAGGGGTCGAATCCGGTGTCGTCCACCAGGCGCATGGCCACGCGCTTCGCCTCCTCCGAATCGCCGGCGACCGGGATGGCGATACGGCCCGGAGTACCCGCCGGGACTCCCTTCGTCCGCTGGGTCTCGGCCAGGGCGGCGTTCCATGCCTTGATCACGGGGCGGCCGAGGAGTTCGGAGGTGTGGACGCTCTCCGTCGTGCCGGCCTCCACCGCCTCGATCCGCCCGTTGAGGTGCGGGTAGTAGTTGGAGGTGTCGATGACCACCGTCTCGGCGGGGACGGAGGCGAACAGATCGGCCAGTTGTCCCGCCACCCCGAAGGGGACGGCCAGGATGACGGCGTCCCTGTCCTTGACGGCGTCGGCCGGAGCGGCCGCGCGGGCGCCGCTCGCCAGCACGTCCGGCGCCACGGCCTCGCGCCCGCGGGCGTCGGCCACCTCGACGTCATGACCGGCTTCGGCGAGCTTGCGAGCGAGATTGCCGCCGATGGCTCCGGCGCCTATAACGGTGATTTTCATGAATTGTCCTTGTTGAGAGACGCACCACTCCGAGGGGCGGCGCGAGTGACTGGCCCGGCGGCGGCTTACGCCTCGGGCTTCCGTTCGCTGTAGCCGGTGGCGATGAGTGCGCGGACGCGGTCCAGCGACTCCTCCTCCGCGGCACCGGCGCCCTTGAGCCAGGCGACGGAGATGGCCGCGAGGAAGAGGTCGTAGCCCTTCACCGACTCGCGTACGTGTCCCGTCCGCTGCGCGGCCCGCACATACCCCTCGGTGGCGGTGATGACGGTGTCGCAGGGCAGCGTGAGCGGGTTGTCCGGATCCTGCGCCCTGGCCGCCGCCATGAGCGGTTCGGGCAGTCCGCTGAACGCGCTGAAGTACTCCTCCAGCGCGCGCAGCCACTGCTCCAGCGCCTTGCCGGCGTCGCCGAGCCGCGCGATCTCCGCCTGCCGCGCCACCAGTTCCTCGGAACGCGTCTGGAGTACGGCCGCCAGCAGCGCCTCCCTGGTGGGGAAGTGCCGGTACAGGGTGCCGGGTCCGACGCCCGCCTCCTTGGCCACCGCCTCCAGGGACGTACCGACCCCGTACTTCAGGAAGTGACGCTGCGCCGCGGCCAGAAGGGCGGCGCGGTTGCGCCGGACGTCCGCACGGGGCTTGCGCTCCTGCTGTCCACCGGCACTCATACGCCCTCCCGGCTCGCGCGATCCTGCGGTTCCATGAAACGGAGGCCGCCTCCGTACTGGTTCCAGAGTAAAGCGGAGGCACCATCCGGTCAAACGGGCCATCGGCGCGGTCGGCCGGGGGTCAGGCCGCCGCGTTGAGCAGCTCGGCCAGTACGTCGGGCCGCTCCAGGGCGATGAAGTGGCCCGCTCCCGGGACCTGGGTGAAGTCGGCGGCCGGGAGCAGCTTCTTGTTGGCTTCGCGGTCCGACGGCCGGGACCAGTCCTTCTCGCCGTAGACCAGGTGGACCTGCGCCTTGACCTCGGGGTAGCGCTTGCGGGCCTCGATGAGGCTCGGCAGCGCCTGGTACACACCCCGGGCGACGGCCGGGTAGCCGGGGCGCTTGCCCACCTGGAGGAGTTCGTCCACGTAGTCCTCCCGCAGCGCGCTCTTGTCGCCGAGACCGCCCTGAAGGATCTTGGTGAGGGCGGGCTTTGGTTCCACCCCGGCGATCACCGGGCCCACGCCGGGGGCGAGGACCCCCGTGACCACGACCCGGGCCAGGAGACTGGAGCGGGCGATGCCACCGGCGAAGTCGTACGTGTTCACCGCGACGACCTTCCGGACGCGCTCGGGAAGGTCGGCCGCGGTGGTCAGGGCGAGCACGGCACCCATGGACTCCCCGACCAACGTCACGTCGCGCAGGTCGAGTTCGGTCAGCAGTCGCTCGACGCCCGCGCGCATGGCCGGCTCGTCGTACGACGCCCCGGGCACGATCTCGGAGTAGCCCATCCCCGGCAGGTCCAGGGCGTACACGGTGTACTGCTCCGCGATCAGCGGAACGAGGAGGCGGAAGTGCTCGGCCTGGGTGCGCACGGTGTGCAGCAGGACCAGGGGAGCGCCGCTGCCGGCCTTGAGGTAGCGCAGGCTTCCCTCACGGCCGGCACGTCCCGCTCGCGGGGCCATGACGTGCGTGGTGGTTCCGGGGATGTGGATCGAGGGACGCGACTGGGTGCTGGACATCTCGAGGACTCCTTGGGCATGAGAGGGGTGCATGGAAGGGGGTGCGTGAGAGGGTTACCGGAACGGCTCGCGCACTCTCTCCGGAGAATGGGAAACCGATCGGTTTCCACTAAGGTAAACCGATCGGTTTCCGGGCGCAAGCCCGGCGGTGCGTGAGATCGCGGCCAGGACTCTTCTGGTGGCCTCAGGGGCCTTCTGGTGGCCCTAAGGCTTGAGCACCGCCAGTACGTCGTCGAGCGACACGCCGGTGGGGTCACTCATGTCGGACCCGTCGAACGTCTGCCAGATGTAGGACGCCGTCCCGTTCTCCCGCAGCGGGTGCAGGTCTGCCAGCTCCGGATCGTCCCGGAAGCCGTTGAAGGCCTCCTCGGACTCCCATTCGACGAGGAACAGCACCTGCCGTGGCGCGAGGTCACCGGTCACGTTGTCCCGGAAACGACCGAACGCCACCATGCGGCCCCCGTACCGCGGAGCCACTTCGGGCAGGCGGCTGAAATACGCCAGGTACTTCTCCACATCGACCACGTCGAACATGTTCAGGGCGTAGAACTTCTTGTTCTCCGCGTTCGCGCTCATCGCTGATGCCCTCTCAGGGGTGTGAGGAACCTGCCGTCCGGGGCCTCGCGCCGCCGGACGCCGTGCCTACTGGGCGAGTTGGGGGTACAGCCCCGCGAGGTCACCGGCCAGGCCCGCCTTGACCTGCCGGGAGATGTCGTCGGCGAGCACCTCGTGCGCGCCGGTCTCGATGCCGTCGAGGGCGAGTGCGGCGACCGCACGGGGGTCGGACTTGGGAGCGTCGACGCCCGCGGTCAGATCCGTGTCCACATAGCCCACGTGCAGTCCGGTGACCGAGATGCCGCGCGGCTGGAGCTCCAGGCGCAGGGAGTTGCTCTGCGACCACAGGGCGGCCTTGGAGGCGCTGTAGGAGCCGCCGAGCGCGATCCAGGAGAGCACGGAGTGCACGTTGAGGAGGTGGCCGCCGCCGTTGCTCTCGATGATCGGCACGAAAGCCCGGGTGAGGAGGAGCGGGCCGTAGAAGTTGGTCTCGAACTCCCGGCGTACGTCGTCGACCGGGGAGTCGAGGAAGGACGCGCCGACATGAGCGCCGGCGTTGTTGATCAGCACGGTCACGTCCTGCGCCTGCGCGGCGGCGGCCGCCACGGAGGCCGGGTCGGTCGCCTCCAGGGCCACCGGGACGGCGTCGGGGTGCGTCACGGTGCGCGGGTCGCGGGCCGTGGCGTAGACCTTGCCGGCGCCGCGTGCGTACAGCTCTTCCACCAGGGCCTTGCCGATGCCTCGGCTGCCGCCGGTGACGAAGACGTTGGCGCCCTTCAGTGCGGTCATGACTCTCTCCAGAGAACGAGAAACAGATCGGTTTCCAACAAGGTAAACCGATCAGTTTCTCGATGCAAGCCGGACGCGAGCCGGACGCCGGTCCGGTGACCCCGCCCCCTCCGCGCGTGACCCGCCCTCACTTGCACCTCGGAAACCGATCTGTTTTCCTAAGTGGGAAACAGGTCGGTTTCCGATCGACGGCCTGCCCATGACCAGCGACCAAGGGGAAAAGTGAGTACCACCTTCGACCGCGGAGCACCCGCCTCCGGGAAAACAGACTCGGGCCGCCGGGGCTCACATGCCGTGCGCTGGTGGGTGCTCGTCGTGCTGGGCACGGCGCAGCTCATGGTCACGCTCGACGCGACCGTCGTGAACATCGCGCTGCCCGCGGCACAGCACGACCTCGGTTTCAGCGACGGCAGCCGGCAGTGGGTCGTCACGGGTTACGCCCTGGCCTTCGGCAGCCTGCTGCTGCTCGGCGGCCGGCTCGGTGACCTGTTCGGCCGGCGTACGACCTTCGTGACCGGCCTGATCGGTTTCGCGGGGGCGTCCGTCCTCGGCGGCGCGGCCACCAGCTTCGACATCCTCGTCACGGCACGTGTGGCCCAGGGACTCTTCGCCGCGCTGCTGGCACCCGCGGCACTCTCCCTGCTCAGCGTGACCTTCACCGACCCGGCCGAGCGGCCGAAGGCCTTCGGCATCTTCAGCGCCCTGGCCGGCGCGGGCGCCGCGGTCGGACTCCTGCTCGGCGGCATGCTCACCGAATGGGCGTCATGGCGCTGGGTGATGTACGTGAACGTCGTCTTCGCCGGCGTCGCGCTGGCCGGTGCGCTCCTGCTGCTGGCCAAGCCCGCGGTCACCGAGCGGCCCAGGATCGATGTTCCCGGCACCGCCGTGGTGAGCGCCGCGCTCTTCGGCATCGTCTACGGCTTCGCGCACGTCGAGTCCACCAGCTGGACCGACCCGGTCGCCCTCGGCTCCATGATCGGCGGCGTCGTACTGCTCGGGGTGTTCGCCTGGCTGGAGTCCAGGGTCGCGCATCCGTTGCTGCCGCTGCGGCTCGTGCTGGACCGGACCCGTGGCGGTGCGTTCCTGGCCGTGTTCGTGCTGGGCATGGGGATGTTCTCGATCTTCCTGTTCCTGACCTACTACCTGGAGGCCAGCATCGGCTACTCGCCGATCGAGGCCGGGCTGTCGTTCCTGCCGATGGTCGCGGGCATCGTCGCCTCGTCGACCACGGTGCCCTCGCTGGTGCTGCCCAGGGTCGGCCCGAAGCTCGTGGTCAGCGCCGGCTTCCTGGTCTCCGCGTCGGGTATGGCCCTGCTGACGCGGCTCACGCTGAACAGCGCCTACGCCGCCGACATCATGCCGGGCATGATCCTGCTGGGTCTCGGTATCGGCGCGGTGATGACCACCTCCTTCCAGGGGGCGACCTCGGGCGTGCACCACGAGGACACGGGCGTCGCCTCGGCGCTGATCAACACCAGTCAGCAGGTGGGCGGCTCGATCAGCACCGCGCTGCTGACCACCGTCGCCTCGTCGGCCGCGACCGACTACGTCTCCTCGCACAAGCCCGGCGCACTGACCATGGCCCAGGCCGGGGTCGAGAGCTACACGGCCACCCTGGCGTGGGGGGCCGGGATCTTCGTCGTCGGCGCCGTGCTCTCGGCGTTCCTGATGCCGAACACGCCTCTGGCGCCCTCGGAGGGCGAGCCCGTCATCGCCCACTGAGCCGGAACCCACCGGGCCATCCGGGAGGGCAGGTGCGCAAAACTCGTAAACCGATCGTTTTCCAATGAGCAGGAATCGAGTTAACCTCGCAATATGACCACCGAGGCGAAGTCAAGCTCCCGAGAGCGGCTGCTGGAGGCAGCGGCCACGCTCACCTACCGAGACGGCGTCAGCATTGGCGTCGACGCGCTGTGCAAGGCGGCGGGGGTGTCGAAGCGCTCCATGTACCAGCTGTTCGAGAGCAAGGGCGAACTGCTGGCGGCGAGCCTGGAGGAACGTGCCTCCGCCTATGTGAGGACCCTCCTCCCGGCGGCGGACGACGACAGGCCGCCCCGCGAGCGGATCATGCATGTCTTCGAGCAGCTGGAATCACAGGCGGGCGCACCCGACTTCCAGGGCTGCCGGTATCTCGCCGTGCAGATCGAGCTCAAGGACCCGGACCATCCCGCGAGCCGGGTGGCCCACCGGGTCAAGGAGAACCTGACGGGCTTCTTCCGCAGGGAGGCCGAGAAGGGCGGGGCGAGCGATCCGGACCTGCTGGCCCGGCAGCTGATCCTGGTCTTCGACGGCGCCAGCGCCCGCGCGGGAATCAGAGCCGACACCCCGACCGGGCTCATCGCCCCCACCGTGACCGTCCTGCTCGACGCGGCGGACATGCACTGACCCTTCACCTCCGCGGCAGAGCGGCCTACGACCCCTGCCGCGGAGGGGGTGGGTGCGCTCGGTCGGGCGCACGCGCGGGGTGCGACCTCTCGGGTGCACGCGCGGGGTGCGCCCGCTCGGGTTCACGCACGGGGTGCATCCGCTCGGGTTCACGCACGGGGTGCATCCGCTCGGGCTTGCACGCGCGGGGTATGTCCGCTCGGGCTTGCACCCCTCAGGGCGTGGCCGCTCGGACTACACGTACCCGGGCGTGCCCGCTCGGACTTACACCAACCGGGGCGTGCCCGCTCGGCCTTGCACCCGCGGGGCGTGGCCGCTCGGGCTTGCACCCGTCAGGGCGTGGCCGCTCGGACTACACCTACCCG
>NZ_JBEXCS010000024.1:32848-100661 GCF_040605395.1 Streptomyces sp. NPDC005648
GGCGTGCCCGCTCGGGCTTGCACGTGCCGGGCCGTGGCCGCTCGGACTTACACGTACCGGGCGTGCCCGCTCGGGCTTGCACGTGCCGGGCCGTGGCCGCTCGGACTTACACGTACCGGGCGTGCCCGCTCGGGCTTGCACGTGCCGGGCCGTGACCGCTCGGACTTGCACGTGCCGGGGCGTGCACCCGCCAGGGCGTGGCCGCTTGGGCTTGCATGGGGAAACTGATCGGTTTAAGGTGAGGAAACCGATCGGTTTCGCGCTGTTGTGGCGAGCCCGACCCCGCCTCCCCAGGAGCACGGATGACTGCCGCGCGCGACGCCGAGGGACGACCGAAGCCACCGGCACCCAGGCTTCCGGCGAAGCTGGCCGCCCACCCTTCGGTACAGGCAGTACTCGCCCGGCGCGAGGCCGCCGGCGCCGCCGGTCCGCCGGCGGTGATCGACGCTGCCTGGCTGCGCGAACTGTGTCTGGCGGCCGGTGCGGACGACGCCGCAGCGGTCAGCCTGGACCACCCCGACCTCGCCGGTGAGCGCGAGTACGCGCGATCGGCGCTGCCCGGCACCCGCACCCTGATCGCGATGGCGATCCGGATGAACCGCGACAACTGCCGCTCCCCCGCCCGCAGCGTGGCCAACCAGGAGTTCCACCAGGCCGACGAACAGGCCAACCACGCCGCCCGCACCGTCACCCGGGCGCTCCAGGACGCCGGCCACCGCGCGCTCAATCCGTCGGTCGGCTTCCCCCAGGAGATGGACCGCTTCCCCCGTGAGCGGATCTGGGTGGTGGCGCACAAGACGGTCGCGGTGGCCGCCGGGCTGGGCGTGATGGGCCTGCACCGCAATGTCATCCACCCGAAGTTCGGCAGCTTCGTCCTGCTGGTGACCGTCCTGGTGGACGCGGAGGTCAGCGAGTACGGGCGGGCGCTGGACTACAACCCCTGCATCGACTGCAAGTTGTGCGTCGCCGCCTGTCCGGTCGGCGCCATCGCCAAGGACGGCGCCTTCGACGGTCTGGCGTGCACCACGCACAACTACCGCGAGTTCATGAGCGGGTTCACCGACTGGGCGCAGACCGTGGCCGACAGCGAGGACGCCGCCGACTACCGCTCCCGGGTGACCGACTCCGAGAGCGCCTCCCTGTGGCAGAGCCTGTCCTCGCCCCCCGGCTACAAGTCCGGCTACTGCCTCGCCGTCTGCCCCGCGGGCGAGGACGTCCTCGGCCCCTACCTGGACGACCGCAAGGGCTTCATGGACACCGTGCTGCGGCCGCTCCAGGAGAAGCGGGAAACCCTGTACGTCCTGCCGGGCTCACACGCGCAGGAGTACGCCCGGCGCCGCTTCCCCCACAAACCCGTCAAGGAGGTCACCGGCGGCTGGCAGCCCCCGGTGAAACGCTCCGCGCCTCCGCCCACCCACCGGGAGACCCCAGCGTCATGAGTGACATCGGCCCCTTCCGCGTCCTGCGTGCCAAGCCTCTGTGGATCGCGAACGGCGTCATCACCGGCGTACTCGCGCTGCTGTTCGCCGTGTTCTACGTCGGCGCCAACATCGACCCGGCCGGCCATCTGAAGAACCTGCCCGTCGGTCTGGTCAACGCCGACAAGGGAGCTGCCGTCGGCGGCAGACAGGTCGACCTCGGGGCGCGGATCACCGAGTCGATCAAGAAGTCGACGGCGAGCGGGGACAGGATCGACTGGAAGGTGATGGACGAGAAGGAGATGAGGGAGGAGCTCGGCAAGGGCAAGCTGTTCGGCGCGCTGGTCGTGCCCGCCGACTTCACCTCCTCGGTCGCCGCCCTGACCGGCACCACGGCCACCGGGACCCCGGTCCGCCCGACGCTGACCGTGCTCACCAACCAGTCCGCCGGAAGCATCGGCTCCGGTCTGGCCCGGACGGCGACGACCCTGGCGGCCGAGAAGGCCTCGCTCCAACTGGGCGGGCAACTGACCGCGCAGGCCGGCTCCCAGGAGGCGAGGCTGCCGGCGGCGGCCCGCGTCCTGCTCGCCGACCCGGCCGCCGTCACGGTCGAGGACGGCCACCCCCTCGGCTCGCACAGCGGCCTGGGCCTGACGGCGTTCTACTACGCGCTCACCCTGGTG
This sequence comes from Streptomyces sp. NPDC005648, assembly GCF_040605395.1. Classification (NCBI taxonomy): domain Bacteria; kingdom Bacillati; phylum Actinomycetota; class Actinomycetes; order Kitasatosporales; family Streptomycetaceae; genus Streptomyces; species Streptomyces sp. NPDC005648. Next base: position 34,950 of record NZ_JBEXCS010000024.1, read on the forward strand.
GTCGTCGGCATGCTCTCCGCCAACGTGATCAGCGGCCAGGTCGACCACGCCCTCGGCTACACCCACAACGACATGGGCCCCCTGCGCCTGCACCGCCCGCTGATCCGGGCCACCCGGGTCCAGACCCTCGCCATCGGCAGCACCCTCATGGCGGCCCTGTCCCTCGTGATGGGCACGCTGGTCATGGTGGGCGCGGTCGGCGTCATGGGCATGGACGCCGCCCATCTGCCCCTGCTGTGGCTGTACTCGGTGTGCGCCGTCGCCGTCACCGGGATCGGCGCGCTCACCCTCCTCGCCGTCTTCGGCACACCCGGCATGCTGGTGGTCACGCTGTTCTTCATCGGGATGGCGGTCCCCACGGCCGGCGCCACCACCCCGATCCAGGCGCTGCCCGGCTTCTACCACTTCCTCGCCGAGTTCGAGCCCCTGCGGCAGATCACCGGCGGCATCCGCGCGATCCTCTACTACGACGCCCAGGGCGACGCCGGTCTGACCCGGGGCTGGGTGATGATGGCCGCCGCCCTGCCGGCCGCCGCGCTGTTCGGCTTCGGCGTCCTGAGCTGGTACGACCGCAAGGGACTGCACCGCGTCCCGGCGGAGACGGAGCCCGGGAAGACCGCCGTCCCGGCGTAGCGGCAGATCCTCCTGACGGGCCATGAACCCCTCGATTCCCCCAATCCCCCAATCCCCGAATCCCGGATTCCCCGAATCCCGGAATCCTGAAAACCGATCGGTTTCCATTTTGCTCATCTCGGGTTAACCTCGCGGTATGACCACCGAAGTGAAGCTGAGCCCCAGGGAGCGGTTGCTGGAGGCGGCGGCCACGCTCGCGTACCAAGACGGAGTCGGTATCGGCGTCGAGGCCCTGTGCAAGGCGGCGGGAGTGTCGAAGCGCTCCATGTACCAGCTGTTCGAGAGCAAGGACGAACTCCTGGCCGTGTGCCTGAAGGAGCGCTCCTCCGCTTTCGTGGCCACTCTCCTGCCCGTGGCGGACGACGGCCGGTCACCCCGTGAGCGCGTCCTGCGCGTCTTCGAGCGGATGGAGTCGCAGGCCGGGACGCCCGAGTTCCGGGGCTGCCGGTATCTGGCCGTGCAGATCGGACTGAAGGACCAGGGGCATCCCGCGAGCCGGGTCGCCCAACAGGTCAAGGCCGGCCTGACGGCGTTCTTCCGCACCGAGGCCGAACGGGGCGGAGCGAGCGATCCGGACGTGCTGGCCCGTCAGCTCAGCCTGGTCTTCGACGGCGCCGGCGCCCGCGCGGAGACCGGGGCCGACAAACTGACGGGCCTCATCGCACCCATGGTGACCACCCTGCTCGACGCGGCGGGCATGCGCTGACCCATCGCCCGTCCGGGTGGCTCCCTCACGTCCCGGCGCTCGCGGGGAGCCCGATGGCCGTCAGTGTGTTGCCGAGCATCCCGCAGGCGAAGAAGTCCGCCGTCTCGTGGGCATCGGCACCGAGCGACAGACGCACGGTCTCCCAGATCCTCATCCACCCGGCCCGGACGACCTCACCGATCAGGTCGTCACCCCGCGCCTCGGCGGCCGCCACGGCGACGTAGCCCTGCATCTGCATCAGCAGCGTCTCAGGACGCGCCTCGATCAGCCGCGCGTAGGCGTTGGCCAGCGCCCGGAATACCGCCCCGCCGGCCTCCACCGAGCCGGCCTCCGCCCCGTCCGCCGCCTCCTCGAAGGCCCGGCGGGTGTCTTCCATGCTCCGCGTCAGGGCGGCGACGAAGATCGCCTTCTTGTCCGGGAAGAGGCGGAAGAGATACGGCTGCGAGACGCCGGCCCGCTCGGCGATCGCCGCGGTCGAGGCGCCGTAGAAGCCCCTGGACGCGAACTCGACGACCGCCGCGCCGATGACGTACTCGCGCCGCTCCTCGGCGCTCACCCTGGCCATGCCCCCGCTCCACCTCCGGATCACCGCACATCGCACGAAACAGATCGGTTTACGATAATCGAAACCGATCTGTTTCGCAATGAGCGCGTACAATCTCGGAACGCATTTCTGTAATACCGAATCGGGGATTTCCATGGTCCAGGCCGTGCATCGGGCAGTGCAGATCCTGCGGGAGCTCGCCTCGGGAGGACCCCGGCTGGGCGTGACGGAGCTCGCCGAGCGGCTGGGCGTGGCCAAGCCCACGGTGCACGCCCTGCTGCGCACCCTGGAGACCGAGGGGCTGGTCTCACAGGACCGGGACAGCTCGAAGTACCAGCTGGGCCCGAACCTGGTGCACCTGGGCAACGCCTACCTGGACACCCAGGAGCTCCGGACCCGCTCGCTGACCTGGGCGGACTCTCTGGCCAACCGGGCCAATGAAGCCGTGTGGGTGGGCGTCCTCACGGGTGATCACGTACTGATCGTCCATCACGCCTTCCGCCCCGAGGGGGCGGTGCAGATCCTCGAGGTCGGCGCGAGCATTCCGTGGAACACCTGCGCCCTGGGCAAGGCCGTCGTCGCGTCGCTGCCGGCGGAGGAGCGCGAACGGCTGCTCGCCGGGGACCTGGCGGTGCTCACCGGCGCCAGCATGACCGACCGCGAGGAGCTCGACCCGCATCTGAAGGAGGCCGCCAAGGCGGGTTACGCCGTCGAGGACCAGGAGTCGGCCATCGGGGACGCGGGTATCGCCTCGCCGGTCTTCGACCGCTCCGGGGAGGTGGTGGGCGCCATCGGCATCGTCGGCCCGGTCGAGCGGATGCTGGGCGAAGGGGTGCGCCAGGAACTCGCCGTCGCGGTCCGCGAGACCGCCCGCAATCTCTCCCGCGACCTGGGCGCCCCGCGGCGGGGCGCGTTCACCGCGGGCATCTGAGCGCGGACGGCCGGAATTCGGGCCGATTCTTCGGAATGTTGTTCATCGATGATGAACGTGACGAACGCGGCGATGAACATGATGATGAGCAGCGATGGTGAACAGCGATGGTGAACAGCGAAGGCGCACCGATCGTCGAACGGAGACCCCATGGATACCGATCTCGCCCGTGCGTGGGTGCAGGCCATCGCCGTCGCCGTGGGCCGGCACCGGGATCACCTCACCCAGCTCGACTCCGCGATCGGTGACGCCGACCACGGGACCAACCTGGACCGCGGGTTCACCGCCGCCGCCACCGGTGTGGCGGACCTGAGCGCCGACACGGTCGGAGCGGTCCTCACCACGACCGGCACCATCCTCGTCTCCACGATCGGCGGCGCCTCCGGGCCGCTGTACGGGGGCGCGTTCCGTGCGCTCGGCAAGGTGCTGGACACGCCCGTCGCCGAGCCGCTCGCGTTCGCCGAGGCTCTCGCCGCCGGGCTGGCCGACATCCAGAAGCTGGGCACGGCCGTCCCGGGCGACAAGACGATGATCGACGCCTACGCTCCCGCCGTGGCCGCCTTCGAGGAACGGGCCCGTCAGGGAGCCGACTTCGCCACCGCGGCGACGGCCGCGGCGGACGCCGCCGAAGAGGGGATGCGTTCCACGACTCCCCTGCAGGCGCGCAAGGGCCGTGCCTCCTACCTCGGTGCCCGCAGCGTCGGCCACCAGGATCCCGGGGCCACCTCGACCGCCCTGATCTTCCGTTCCCTCGCCGACACGGCCGCGAGCGCGTGACCTGACCGGGCGGCCCAGGTCAGGTGAGCGCCGGCAGGGCGGACCGCTGGACGAGGTCCCAGACCTCCTGTGGGGTCGTACGGGTGAGGGCGGTGGCGGCCAGGGAGGCGCAGGTGTCGTGGCCGAGGCGGCGGACGCGGGCGCGGACCTCGTCGAGCGCGGCGGGAGCCACGGAGAGGATGTCGACGCCGAGGCCGAGGAGGAGGGGGACGACCAGGGGGTGGGCCGCGGCGTCACCGCACACGGAGACCTGACGGCGGTGGCGGTGTGCGGCGGTGACGGTCCGGGCGATGGCCTGAAGGACGACCGGGTGGGCGGCCATGGCCGGGGTGGCGGCGGGGTCGCGGCGGTCGATGCCCAGGAGTTGGCTGGTGAGGTCGTTGCTGCCGATGGACAGGAAGGCCGACTCGCGGGCGAGTTCATCGGCCGCGGCGACCGCTTCGGCGAGTTCGACCATGATGCCCAACGGGGGTGTGACGACGCCGAGTTCGGCGGCGGCGGTGTCGAGAAGTCCACGGCAGGCGCGTAGTTCGTCGACGCTCGCGACCATGGGGATCATGATGCGCAGGTCGGTGCCGGCTCCTGCGCCGAGCAGACCGCGGAACTGGTCGGCGAAGGCGTCGGGCCGGGCGAGCATCAGCGGCAGGCCGCGGCCGAGCCGCTCTCCCTCGCGGCCCCGGGCGAGGAACGGGGGCAGTTTGTCGTCGGCGAAGTCCAGGGTCCGCACGGTGACGGTCCGTCCGCGCAGGGCGCGCAGGACGGGGGCGAGGGCGGCCGTGTGCTGGGCGCGGGTAGGCCAGGCGGGGTGGTTGAGGAAGGGCAGTTCGGTGCGGAGCAGGCCTACGCCGTCGGCGCCACCGGTCAGCGCCGCGCGGGCCTCGGCCGGTGTGGCCACGTTGGCCCGCAGGATCACGTCGTGCCCGTCCAGGGTCCGGGGCGGCAGATGGCGCTCCCCGGCGAGGGCCAGCCTGCCGATCCGGGCGGCCTCCACGGCTTCGAGGGCCGCGGCGCGTTCGGGGTCCTCGGGGTGGACGACGGCGGTGGCCCGGCCGGCGTCGAGGAGGACCTCCCGCCCGTCGGGCAGGTCGAGCAGTCCCGGGTCCACGGCGAGCAGGAGCGGGATGCCCTGGGAGCGGGCGACGATCGCCGCGTGGGAGTTCGGGCCGCCGGTGACCGAGATGGCGCCGGTCACCGTCTGGCCGGGTTCCAGCAGGTCGGCCGCGCCGATCTCGTGGGCGACCAGGATCAGGGGCTGGCCGGGTGCGGGGCCGGTGTCGCCGTGGAGACAGGCCAGGACACGGCGGCCGACCTGACGGACGTCGGCCGCGCGGTCGGCGAGGGTCGGGTCGTCGAGCGCGGCGATGACGGCGGCGTGGGCGTCGACGGCCTGCCGCACCGCGACGGCCGCCGGAATCCCCTCACCGGCCCGTTTCACGGCCTGCTCGCGCAGGTCCCGGTCCTGCGCGATACAGCCGTCGACCTCCATGATGTCGGCCTGTTCGTCCTTCCCCTGCTCCCGCAGCCGCACGGAGAGGTCGAGCAGACGCGTGGCCACGGTGTCGAAGGCGTCGGTGATCTGCCGTACGGGGTCACCACCGGTGCGCTGCGCCAGCGGGCCGCGCGGGGCCGGGCGGTCGGTGCGGCGCAGGAAGCCCAGAGCGACACCGGCCGCGGCGGTACGGCCCTCGTAGGCGCGGCGGGCGGTCATCGGGTCGCCGCCGTGTCGGCCAGGGCACGGAAGACGAGCGCCGCGGAAGCAGCACCGGGATCCGGACGACCGATGCCGCGCGCCCCGAGACAGCAAACACGACCCCTGCGCCCCCGCACCGCAGAACGCGCACACAGACCGCCCTCGACACCCTCCGCCGACGGGGTACGGCTAGCGGTCATCGGGTCGCCGCCGTGTCGGCCAGGGCACGGAAGACGAGCGCCGCGGAAGCGGCACCGGGATCCGGATGACCGATGCTGCGCGCCCCGAGATAGGACGCACGGCCCTTGCGTGCCTGCAGCGGGGCGGTGGCACGCAGGCCGTCCTCGGCGGCCTGCGCCGCGGCCAGGGCGGCCGTGGTGAGGTCGGCTCCGGAGTCGGCCTGCTGCTGGAAGGCGGCCAGGGCGGGCGCGTAGGCGTCGATCATCGTCTTGTCTCCGGGTGAGGCCGCGCCGAGTTTCCGGATGCCGTCCAGGCCCGCGGCCAACGCGGCGGCGAGTTCTTGGGGCGTGGCCTTGGGGGCGTCCAGCGCCTTGCCGGCGGCGCGGAAGGCGGCGCCGTACAGCGGGCCGGAGGCGCCGCCGACGCTGGAGATGAGGGTGGTGCCCACCTTGACCAGCAGCGCTCCGACGGTGTCCGGGTCGTAGCCGTCCAGGGCGGCGGTGACGGCGGAGAAGCCGCGGTGCATGTTGACGCCGTGGTCGGCGTCGCCGATGGCGGAGTCGAGCTGGGTGAGGTGGTCCTTGTGCTGGTCCACGGCGGCGGCGATGGCCTGCACCCACGCGCGGGCGAGGTCGATGTCCACGGGGTCTCCGTTCAGGGCTGGGGTGGCGGGTTCACGAGGGGGTGGGCCGGGAGGGCGGGGGCGGGACCCCTGGGACGCGGAGGGGAGGCTCTGGCCGGTTCCTCGCGTGTCACGGGGCCCGCCCCCGGCCCGGTCAGACGCCCCAGCGCAGGGCGGGGGTGCTCACGGGCGCGTCCCACAGGGCGAGCATCTCGGCATCCGCCTTGCACACCGTGAGGGAGACGCCCGCCATGTCGAGGCTGGTGACGTAGTTGCCGACCAGGCTGCGGGCGACGGTGACGTTCTTCGCGGTGAGCGTGGCGGCCACCTCGTTGAAGACCACGTACAGCTCGATGAGCGGGGTGCCACCCAGCCCGTTGACCAGGACGATGGTCTCCTCCCCCGCGGCCAGGGGCTGGTCGTCGAGGATGGCGTCCAGGGCGGTGGCCACGATCTCCCTGGCGGTACGGAGTTTCTCCCTGCGGCGGCCGGGTTCGCCGTGGATGCCGACGCCGACCTCCATCTCGTCCTCGGGCAGGTCGAAGCCGGGCTTGCCGGCGGCGGGCGTGGTGCAGGACGTCAGGGCCACCGCGAAGGACCGGGAGGAGGCGTTGACCCGCTTGGCCATCTCGGCGACGGTGGCGAGGTCGGCGCCCTGTTCGGCGAGGGCCCCGGCGATCTTCTCCACGAAGACGGTGGCCCCGGTGCCGCGGCGGCCGGCGGTGTAGGTGGAGTCCTGGACGGCGACGTCGTCGTCGACGAGGACGGTCTCCACGGTGACGCCCTCCTCGGCGGCGAGTTCGGCGGCCATCCGGAAGTTGAGGACGTCACCGGTGTAGTTCTTCACGATGAACAGCACGCCCGCGCCGCCGTCGACGGCCTGGGCCGCGGTGAGCATCTGGCCGGGGACGGGCGAGGTGAACACCTCCCCGGGACAGGCGGCGTCGAGCATGCCCGTTCCCACGAACCCGCCGTGCAGGGGCTCGTGCCCCGCACCGCCGCCGGAGAGAAGGGCCACCTTGCCCGCGCGGGTGCCGCCCGCGCGGGTGATCACCTTGTTCTCCGCGTCGACCTTCAGCTCCGGGTGGGCGGCGGCGACACCGGCCAGGGCGTCGGTGAGGACCGCCCCGGGAGCGTTGATGAACTTCTTCACGACAGGGCTCCTTCGACCGTGGCGGGGGCGACCGCCGGGCTCTCGGCGGGGGTGGGGGCGGCCGCCCCGCGGTGGGCGTTGAGGGCGGTGTAGAGGAGGCCGGCGGCGACCGCGCCGATGACCTCGGCGGCCAGGTAGACCGGCGCCTGGTCCCAGTGGACGGTGCCTCCGAACAGCCGGCCCGTGATCATCGGGCCGATTGTGCGGGCGGGGTTGATGGACGCCGACGTGGCCGGCGCCACCGGGAGGATGATCGCGAACACGGCGAGGCCGATGGCCAGACCGGCGAAGCCGCCGGCCGAGCGCCGGTCGATCGCGCCGAACACGACGAACGCGAGAAGGAAGGTGCCGATCGCCTCGGCGAAGAACGCCTGCCCGGCGCCGACACCGCTGCCGTAGGCGGCGATGCCGAGACCGACGTCGACCGCCTTCCTCCCCAGCACCCCGACGATCGCGAGCGAGCCCAGCACCGCGCCGGCCACCTGGGCCGCGATGTAGCCGGGGACGTCCCGCCAGGGCATGTTCTTCGTGGCGGCCAGGGCCAGGGTGATGGCCGGGTTGATCTGACAGCCGGAGATATGGCCGATCGAGTAGACCATCGCGATGACCGCGGTGGCGAACGCGAGCGAGATCATTCCCAGTTGGGCCATCGTGAACGGCGCGTCGCCGCCGACGATGAGCGTCGCGGGGACCGAACCGACGCCGATGAACACCAGCACCGCGGTGCCCAGCGTCTCGGCGAGAAGTTTCTGAGGGTAAGTGTTCTCTTCCATAGTCGGGCGCCCGTGCCACGTCGCACGGACGCTCACCTCCTCCGCGTGAGCGGTCAGTGAAGGGAGGGGAACCGGAAGGCCATCGGCATCCGGATACGCGTTCACCATCGATGAACGATGTTCCGAGAAATTAAGTCCGTGTTTCACCCCTGTCAAGAGGTTCGGCAAGCATGCCGGAACACTCGACCGAGCACACGCGGGAAGTTTCTGTTCGTTCCGTATTGCTGAACAGCGTTCCTGGATTTAATGTTGCCGTTCATGAACGCACCTGTTGGCATCGTCCTCGTGTCCCACAGCGCCGAGCTCGCCTCGGGCCTGCGTCTGCTGGTGGAGCAGATCGGCTCGCAGGACGTTCCTCTCGCCACCGCGGGAGGAACCGACGACGGCCGTATCGGCACCAGCTACGACCTGGTTCTCAAGGCGATCAAGGACGTGGACCGGGGCGGCGGCGTCGTCGTCCTGCCGGACCTCGGCAGTTCCGTCCTCACCGCCCGGACCGTCCTGGAAGACCATCCCCGCCCCGACGTCACGATCGTCGACGCGCCCTTCGTCGAAGGAGCCGTCGCGGCCGTCGTCACCGCCGCGACCGGCGCCGGTCTCAGGACCGTCGCCGACGCCGCCAAGGAGGCCCGCAATGTCCACAAGCTCTGACTCCGCCGCCACGACCACGGCCTCCCACGAGAGGGCCGTCGTCCTGCCCGCCCCCCTGCACGCCCGCCCCGCGGGTCGGCTCGCCCGCGCCGCGGCGGGGTTCACCAGCGCCGTGCGCCTCGAACACGGCGGCCGGACGGTCGACCCGACCGGTGTCCTGGCCGTCATGGGCCTGGGCGCCACCGCCGGAAGCACCGTGACCGTACGAGCCGAGGGCCCCGACGCCGAACAGGCCGTCGCGGCCCTGGCCGACATCCTCGCCACGGCCGAATAGCCCGGCCACCGCCGCCTGTGTCCCTGGGGGTCTCTCCAGACAGGGGCTCGCGGGTGCGGATTGCCGATCTTGCGCCGCCCGCGGCCGAGGAGGGCGCCCGGCGGTCAGCCCCTGGCGGAGCCGTTCCGGTCCAGCGGGCCCCACGAGCGCTGCCGCTGTCTGACGACCCTGTCGGCCTCATCGATCACCCGCGGGCCGATCCAGCCCAGCGGTTGTACGTCCGTCACCAGCGGCTCGCTGTCGGGGCCCCGGGCCGTCTCCCGGGCCGCCAGCACCCAGGGACGCGTACGGGAGTCCTTCACCCGGGGCAGGTGGGAGTAGTCGTACAGCCTCCTGGCGACCCAGACGCGGGCGGGCTGGTCGCCCCACCAGTCCTCGATGTCGAGCGGGCTCGCGGAGAGCCCGGGCAGGGTCAGCCCGGTGAGGTCGTCCGTGCCGACCGTCCCCGCCAGGTCCCACCCGGGACCCAAGGACCAGCGCACATACAGCCCCGCCGGACGGCGACCATGTCGGCCGGCTTGCCGTGGGCGGCGGGTCCCCCTTCCGGAAGCGTTCATCCACCACCCGAATCCGTTCCTCCCTCGGCCGAATCCGGCGGAGCCCTGCGGGTACTCGGAAGGCCGTCGTCCTCGTCCGCAGGGGGCCGAGTGCACGAGAGGAGCGGGTGCCATGACGACTCCCGACCCCGACCCGAGGCGAACACCCGGTGTCGAGACAGGCGGCGGGGTGGCCCCCGGCGAGACACCACCCGCCGAGGGCGGCACCCACGGCATCTCGCATCCGGAGCCACCCGAACTGCGCAAGGGATGGGGAGCGATGCCGCTGGTCCTGATCATGGCGATCGTGGCGCTGGTGGCCGTAGGGCTGATCGCGATGGTGGTCGCCCTGATCGCATGACAGGGCGGGTCGGAATCCCGTACCCGGGAACTCGGGCACACAGAACGAGCCACTCGGTGATGGCGATGATCCACCGGTCAGGGGATGAGACGTGATGATGTCCCACATGCTCGAGCGGCGCGTGCTCGTCATCACGATCCACGACGAGCCCGGCGCCGGGACGAGGGCCGCCCCGCTCACCCGGATCAGCGACCTCGTCCACGGATACCGGCCGGCCTCGGTCGTGATCGTCCTCGATCAGCCCGCGCCGACCCGAGCCGCGCTCGGCGTGGTCCTGCGCGCCCACCGACTGTGCAGCCGCCTCGGCCTGGTGCTGTCCGTGGCCGCTCACAGCGCGCCCGTACGACGTCTCCTGGCGGCCCTCGCCGACACGGAGGACGGCATTCGACTGGTCGTCCACGCCCGCGCCGACACGGCGATCGCCACCGCCACCGCCCTGACCACGGCCGCATGAGGACCGGCCGTGGCCCGGGACGCGGAAGGAGGAGGAACCCCCTGCCGGTGTGCCAAGACCGGTGGAGCCGTGTCCCGGGGTGACGTGGGGAGGTGGTGATCATGGCCGGTGACGAGCTTCTGAGCGGTGGAGACGCCGAGGAGGACCTGGACGTCGAACGGGCCCGCATCGCCCACGAATTCATCGCCGCGGTCCGCGGGACACCACCGGCGGACGTCCCCCAGGCGCTCTGCCACGCCTGCCTGTCACTGCTCCCGGTGGCCTCGGGCCTGTCCGTGTCGGTCCTGGGCCGCAGCTCCGGTACCGGAGTCGTGCTCTGCGCGAGCGACGAGATCGCCGCGCGGCTCGCGGAGATCCAGTACACCCTCGGCGAGGGCCCCTGTATGGAGGCCGCCCGGCTGCGCGCCCCCGTGTTCGCCGCCGACCTCACCCGGCCCCCCGCCAGCCGTCGCTGGCCCCTGTTCGCCGTCCAGGCCGCCAAAGCGGGCGCGGAGGCGGTCTTCTCCCTGCCGCTGACCAGCGCCGGAAACCCCCTGGGCACCCTCGACCTCTACCGCGCGCGGGCGGGATCCCTCAGCGGTGTGCACACCCGCACCGCCCTGCTGGTCGCCGACGCCGTCACCCTGGCGGTCATCGCCCTTGATCACGCTTCCCCGGACCCCGAAGGAGTCGTAACGTGGCTCACAGGAGCGGAATCGGACCGCGAGGAGGTACACCAGGCCACCGGGATCATCATGGTTCGGCTGGGTGTCGGCGCCGAGGAGGCCCTGCTGCGCCTGCGGGCGCGGGCCTTCGCCCAGGGGCGCACCGCCACCGAGATCGCGCGGGCCGTCATCGATCGCACCCTGGACCTCGGCGATGACTGAACCACCAGTCCACAGGACGACAGCGCCGGGGAGGCGAACATGAACCGCGAGCGACAGCTGGCGCAGGCGTTCGTCGCCCTGTCGGACACGTATGCGGCGGAGTTCGACCCGCTCCAGCTCTTCCACCGGCTGGTGCACGTCTGCCGTGACCTGCTGGACGCCGACGCGTCGGCCGTGATGATCGCCGACGCGCGAGGCACCCTGAAGACCATGGCGTCGACCGACGACGACGCCGCCTTCGCCGAACTGCTGCAGGTGCAGAGCGGCCACGGTCCCTGCATGGACTGCTACCGCACCGGAAAAGCCGTGAGCGTCCCCGACATCGCCGTCGAGTGCGAACGCTGGCCGAGGCTGGCCGCCGCCATGATCGAGGCCGGCTACGGCTCCTTGCAGGCGATCCCGATGCGGCTCCACGACCGCACCCTCGGCGCCCTCACCCTGCTGCGCCGGCGGACCGGACGCCTGCCCGAGGACGACCTCCACCTCGCACAGGCCCTCGCCGACTCCGCCACGCTGGCCCTGATGCACTGGTCGACCGAACCGGCCCGCGGTGACGACGTCGTCACCCGCGTGCAGAGCGTCATCGCGGCGAAGGCCACGCTGGAGATCGCCAAGGGCATGATCGCCGAGTACACGGGGTCGAGCCCGGCCGACGCCGCCCGGCTGCTCAGCGCCTACGCCGACCACGTTCACGTCCGACTCACCGAGACCGCGTACGCGCTGGTCACCCGCACCATGGAACCCGCCGCCATCCTCGACGGACAGCCGCAGCACTGACCCCTGCCGCCCCGGCGGAACTCACCCACCGGCCCGAACCGGCGCTCAGCTGTCACCAGTTGGTGGCGTCGCTCATCGACTGCTGCCAGTACGTGACCTTGATCGAGTCGTCGATGTAGACGCCCTTGGCGGGCAGCGAGGGGTGGGCGGCGGTGCCGACGTTGCCGCTCAGGGAGCGGCCGTAGAAGTAGACGGTGAGGGACTTGGCGGTGCGGCCGTCCTTGCCGCTGCCGTCGGTGGCGGACAGGCTGACGGACGCGTATCCGGACTGCCCCGGCTCCAGCGTGACGACCGCCTGCGGCTGCGAGTCCTCGATGACCGGAGGCTCCGACTGGGCGTCGGTGAACTGGACGCTCGGGTAGCCGTAGAGGAAGCAGGTCCTGCTGCCGGTGTTGGTCACCGTGAGCAGCATGTGGTTCACGGGGCGGGTCAGCGGGGCCGCCACCGTCTTGAGGTTGGAACCCTCGCAGGTGACCGTCCTGCCCGACGCGCCCGACGAGCCCGACTTCTTCGACGCGGAGGTGCCGGCGGCGGACTTCGAGCCGCCGGTGACGGAACCGTTGGCGGAGCCGCCCGTGGAGCCCGAGGAGCCGGTGGAGCCGGTCGTGCCCGTGGAGCCGGAGGTCCCGCCGGAGGAGGACGCCGGGGCGGAGGACGTGCTCGTGGAGGCCGTCGACGCCGCGCCCTCGTCGTGGGCGCCCGTTCCGTCGTCGCACGCGGTCAGGGCGAGCGCGGCGAGGACGGTGGTCGCGGTGGCGGCGACGAGACGGGCGCGGGAGGTGCGGAACCTGGACATGTCGATGTACCCCTTCGGCGTTCGGGTGGCGGTGGTGACCGGATGACCGAAGCTTGTGGGGTGATCCGTCCCAACCGCCACGCCCGGCGGGGAGTTGGGGACACTGGAACGCCGAAATAGGCTCTGAGCAGGGAGAACACGGTCCCCCTGGAACGGGGGAATGGGACGCCGGGACGGCTCAGGGGTTCCAGTGGACGCTGGTGAAGGCGCGGTCGAAGCGCCGTGCGGCCAGGTCGGCACGGCGGATGACCCAGTGGACGGTGGCGCTCTCCCAGCCCTGGACGTCCATGCCGGCCACCCAGTCGGCCAGCAGCACCCAGCCCGAGGCGTCACCCGGAGCCGCCCCGTCCGCCGTGCCCGCGTCCTCGGCGTTCACCGCCAGACGCACGGCGTGGTCGACCGGGTCGGTGTCGATGGCCTCCTCATCGGCGTAGCCCCCGATCTGCAGCGGCCCCTCGGGGGCGATGTCCGCGCGGGTGCTCTCCCAGACCGCCACCAGTTCCTCGCACCGGGGATGCCCGGGCAGCGGTCCGCCCCACGGCATGCCGGGCTGTACGACCGACTTGTGGTGGGGCAGCGACACCTGGACCGTCGCCCGCAGCGGACCCTGCGGGAACTCCGCGAACATCGCCTCGTCGTCGTCCCAGTCGGAGGAGTTCCAGGCGTGCTTGTCCCGTTCGGTCACGTCCGTGCCGGCGGGGACGTACACCACGCTGCCCATGGTCTCGTCGTCGTCGGCGGTCTCGGGGAAGGCGAACAGCAGCAGCCGGCCGTCGGGAGGCAGGGGCAGGTCGCTCGCGCCGGCGGGCAGGGCCGCGAGGTCGATGGAGGCGACGAAGGGGTGCTCGGGGTCCGGGGTGCCGGCCGGAAGCAGGAGCGGACCGCCGAACCGGCCCACGACCGGCCCGTCCCCGTCACCGGACCCGTCGTCGGCCCCGTCCCCGTCCCCGTCCTCGGCCCGCGTCAACGTCAGACAGGGGCGGGCGAGGGACAGCCACCGCTCCACGTCGTCGGCCGGTATGCCCTGCGCGACCGCCTTGTCACGGAAGGGAGTCAACCGGTTCCACAGCTCAGGAGTCATGGGCACACCGTAGGCGCGGGCACCGACACAGCCCCCTCGAAGCCGCTGTGCGGGCGCGCACAGGGGCATGTCCACCGGCTCCCCGGCATGGTGCAATCGGTGGCGGGGGCCGAGAGCGAGTGGGGACGTGACGTATGGAGCACGCCGGCGGAGAAGGGCCGAGACCGGGCCCCCGCGAGGCAGCCGGGCTCCAGGTCGGTGTGCTCGGCGCACTGAGCGTGACACGCGACGGACGGGTCCTGGGCCTCGGCGGACCCCGGCCGCGCGCGGTGTTCGCGGTGCTGGTGCTGGCGCGGGGCGCCGTGGTCACCGGGGACCGGCTGATCGACGTCGTCTGGGGCGAGGAGCCGCCGCCGAGCGCGGTGGGCGCACTGCAGACGTACGTCTCCCGGCTGCGGCGGGTGCTGGAGCCCGCCCGGGCCGCCGGCGCCCGCAGCGGAGTCATCGTGCGGGAAGGCGCCGGTTACGCGATCCGTCTCGGCCCGGACGAGGTGGACGCCTGGCGGTTCGAGGCGCTGCTCGGACAGGCCGGGCACAGGGGGCGGGCCGCGCCGTCGCCCGCCGAGCGGGTGAGGCTGCTCGCCGAGGCGTCCGCCCTCTGGCGGGGGCCCGCCTTCGCCGGGTTCGCGGACGAACCGTGGGCACGGACGGAGGCGGCACGGCTGGGCGAGTTGCGTGAGGTGGTTCGGGAACAGCTGCTCGCCGCCCGTCTGGAGTGCGGCGAGCACACCGAGGCACTGCTCTTCGAGGCGGAGCACCTCGTCGCCGAAGCACCCCTGCGCGAGGAGCGCTGGTCCCTGCTGGCGCTCGCCCACCACCGTGCCCACGGCCGGGCCGACGCCCTCTCCGTGCTCCGCCGCGCCCGCCGCACCCTGGCCGACCGGCTCGGCATCGACCCCGGCCCCGCCCTGCGCGGCGTCGAGGCAGAGGTCCTGTCCGATACGTCCACCACCGCCGCGGCTGCTCCCGCCCTCCCGCCGGGCCGACTCGTCGGACGGGAAACGGAGTCGGCCGAGATACGGCAGTGTCTGTCGGACGCCGTCGCGGGTCGCGGCGGGCTGGTGTGTGTGCGGGGTCCCGCCGGGATCGGCCGGAGCGCCCTGCTGGCGGAGGCGGCGCGAGTCGCCGGGGCGTGGGGCGCGCGGGTGCTGGACGCCGGTGACCGACCCGACGGTCTGGCAGGCCTGTTGTCCCGCACGGCGCACGCCGGACCGGCCGCCGACAGCACCGACGGCACCGACGGCTTCGACGCCCTCCACGGCCTCTACCGGATCGTCGAGCGCCTCGTCACCGACGACCACCACCCCACCCGCCGCCGCCCCCTGCTCCTCCTCGTCGACGACCTCCAGTCGCGCGATACGGCGTCTCTGCGCCTCCTCGCCCATCTGCTGCCGCGTGTCCAGACCCTGCCGGTCCTCGTCGTCACCGCGCTGCGCGCCGGGCAGCCCCCTGACCGGCCCGAGAACGAGCAGGTGCTGGCCGACATCGTGCAGGACCCGGCGGTGGTGCACATCCGGCCCGAGCCGCTGAGCGCGCCGGGCGTCGCCGAACTGGTACGGCGGCGGCTCGGCGACACGGTGGACGAGGACGTCGTACGTGCCTGCCACCGGGTGTCGGCCGGGCTGCCGCTCCTGCTGACCGACGTGCTCGGAGCACTGGAGACCTCGGGACCCGGCGCCGGAGCCGTGGAGGAGCCGGGGGTGCGCGCCGTGGAGGCGTCGGGTCTCCGGGCCGTCTCCGGTCTCCTGCTCACCGTGCTGGACCGGCTGCCTCCCGCCGCCACGGCCGTCGTGCGGGCGGTCGCGGTCCTCGACGGCGGCAGCGGGGAGGGCGCCGGAGGCGACGGCGGGGCCTCGCTGCCGACGGTCGCCGCCTTCACGGAACTGTCCGAGCAGGACGTGGTCACGGCGACGGCGGCCCTCGTACGGGCCGAAGTGGTCCGTGACCGGCACCCGTTGGCCTTCGTCCATCCCCTGGCCGGGGAGGCCGTCCTGCGCACGGTGGCACCACGGGAGCGTCCGGCGCTGCACGAAAGGGCGGCACGGCTCCTCGACCGGGCCGGCGCGGCCGAGGAGCGGACCGCCGCCCATCTGCTCCTGGCCCCGCACCGGGGCGACCCCTGGGTGGTCGGCGTCCTGCGCGCCGCCGCGGCCCGCGCGACCGCCCGCGGCGCGAACGAAGCGGCCACCGCCCTGCTCGCCCGGGCGCTGCTCGAACCGCCCGCGCCGGACGTACGGCCCGAGGTGCTGCTGGAGCTGGGGCGGGTCGAGGCGCTCGTCGACGGGCCCTCGGCCGCCCGTCATCTGCGGGAGGCGTACGAGACGTCACCCAGGGGAGCGGGCGCCGCCCGTCTGCTCGCGCAGACGCTGATCCACACCGGTGAACCCGGCGAGGCGGCCGCGTTCGCGGCCCGCGCCGCGGCGAGGCTGGCCACCGGGCAGGCCGCCACCACGGACGGTACGGCCGACCCGGCAGACCCGGCCGGCATCGCCGACCAGCGGCAGGGGCTGCTCGCCCTCGCGCGGCTCGGTGCCTTCGCACACGGGCTGTACACCACCGGCGTCTGCGGCCCGGACGTCCCGGCGCCCGCTCCCGTCGGGGACGGGCCCGGCGCCCGGATGCTCGCCGCCGAGGTGGCGCGGGACGCCACCGTGTGGGGGCTCGACCGTGCCGCGGCCGTCGCCTCGGCCCGGTTCGCGCTCACCGACCGGGTGCTGCTGCGCAGCGGAAAGGTGCTCTCGTGGTGCACGGCGGGTGTCGTGCTGCACCTGGCCGACGACGACGTCCGGCTGCTGTGGGAGGAGACGCTGACGTACGCCGGGCAGCGGGGTTCGCTGATCGGGACGCTCTCGGCGCATCTGTGGAACGGGTTCACCCAGTGGCGCCACGGCGAGTTGCACCGGGCCCGCCGGTCGCTGGAGACCGCGCTCGAACAGTTCGGCGCGTGGGGTGCCGGGCCGGGTGCGCCGCAGTGCCACGCGTTCCTGACCGGGGTCCTGCTGGACCTGGGGGACGTGAGGGGGGCCCGTGCCTGTGTGGAGCGGATGAGCGGGTGCGCCGGGGGCCCCGAGGGGGCGCGGCTGCGCGGGGAGAGCGAGGCGCGGGTGCTGATCGCCGAGGGACGCTGTGCGCGGGCACTGGACGCGCTCGACGCCGTACGGCATCTCCAGCCGGCCGTGGTGAACCCGGTGTGGTGGGACGGGGAGCTGCTGCGGGTACGGGCCCTGACCGGGCTGGGCGAGCGGGAGGAGGCCGAGCGGCTGGCACGGGAACAGCTGCTGATGGCCCGCAGGTGGGGCGCGCCCGGCATCGTGGGCCGGGTGCTGCGGCTGCTCGGTGAGGCACGCGGGCCGGACGGCGGACCGGAACTCCAGGAGGCGCTCGCGCTGTTGGCCGGCGGACCGGCCCGTCTGGAGCATGCGCGTGCCCAGCGGTCGCTGGCTGCCTTGACCTGCGAAGGGGCCTGCGGGGGTGGCGCCCGCGACGCCGTCGGACGCCGGTTCCCCCCCGGGTGACCGGCGTCCGACGGGCCGTCGGGACGAGAATCCGGCGGCCGACTTGCGATCGGCTTGCAAGCGGTTCGCAAGACAGGTGACGCATCATCCAGGCCGCAACCGAATCAGGCGCACCAGGCGTCAAACAGACCACCTGTCGGACACATCACGCGAAACCATCGGGGGCGGCCCGGGGGACGGGCCGGGGGGCGAGCGACATGAGCGAAGCGAAAGGCGCCGGGGGCCAGTGGGCGGTCTCCGGCTACACCCGGGTCAAGGAGCTGGGTTCCGGGGCCAGTGGCCGGGTGGTCCTGGCCACGCACGACGCGACCGGCACCCATGTGGCGGTCAAGTACCTGGCCGAGCAGCTCCTGGACGACCCCGCCTTCCGCGAGGTCTTCCGCGCCGAGGCCCGGCTGCTGGGTGAGCTCCACTCCCCCCATGTCGTCGAGCTGTACGAGTACGTCGAGAGCCCGCGCGGCGCCGCCATCGTCATGGAGCTCGTGGACGGCGTACCCCTGCGCAAGCTGCTCCGGGAGCACGGCGCCACGACCCCCGAGGCCGCGCTCGTCGTCCTCAAGGGCTCGCTGCTGGGCCTCGCGGCCGCGCACACGGCGGGTGTCGTGCACCGCGACTACAAGCCGGACAACGTGCTGGTCGCCGCCGACGGCTCCTCCAAGCTGGTGGACTTCGGCATCGCCGTGCCGAGCGGGGTGGCCGCCAACGCCTCCGGCACCCCGACCTATATGGCGCCCGAGCAGTGGACCGGCGGGGCGGCCGGACCGGCGACCGATGTGTACGCGGCGACCGCGACCTTCTTCGAGTGCCTGACCGGCACGAAGCCCTACCCCGGTCAGACGCTGGCCGAGCTGGCGGTCCAGCACATCGAGGCGCCGATCCCGGCCGAGCTGGCGCCCGAGCCGGTGCGCCCGCTGATCCGCAGGGGCCTGGCCAAGACGCCCGAGGAGCGGCCGGAGAACGCGGCGGTGTTCGTCGAGGAGCTCGAAGCCGTCGCCACGGCCGCCTACGGCGAGGAGTGGGAAGAGCGCGGCCGGCGCGAACTGGCCGCGCTCGCCGCCCTGTTCCTCCTCCTCTTCCCGCTCGCCGACGGTACGGCCTCGGGCACCACGGCGCTGGCCACGACCACCCTCGGCCCGGGCACCCGCCGGTTCCCGGGCCGGCGCGGGAAGATGCTGGCCGGGGTGGCGGCGGGCGTGGTGCTGGTGGTCGGCGGGGTCGCGGTGACGGCGGTCGCCACGGGCGCGGTCGGCGGTCACCGCCGGACGAACGCCGCCGGGTCCGGTCCGGCCTCGGACGGGTCCACGGACGGAACGGGTTCCGGCGGGCCGGCCGACTCCCCCGAGGGGAGCCCCTCCGCGTCGGACGTCTCCGCGTCGCCCTCGGGCTCCGGGTTCCCGTCCGTGTCGGCCTCCGCCGACGAGAGCGCCTCGCCCACCGGAGCCGGACCTTCGGGCGGTTCCTCGGGCGGCACGGGCGGCACGGGCGGCGGATCGTCCGGCGGCGGAGGCACGACCACCACGGGCGGCGGGACGAGCACCTCCGGCGGCGGCACGGGGACCACCGGCGGCAGCACCTCCGGCGGCGGTACGACCACCGGCGGCTCCTCCTCCGGCGGCGGCGGCACGACCACGGGCGGCGGCACCTCCACCCCCGCGCCCACCCTCGACGTGAAGTCCGTGCAGATCAACGCGGTCGGCGCGACCTCGGCCGTCTGCAGCATCGTGGCCTCCGTCAGCGTGACGACCGACGGCGCCGCCGACGGGACGCTCTACCTCAAGTGGTTCGTCAGCGACTCGGCCGGCGCGATGGGGACCGTCGTGGCCACCGACACGGTCGCGCTGCCCCAGGGGAAGACGCAGATCTCCAACCGCTACCCGCACTCCTTCGCCGTCCCGACCCGCTACGACTACCTCGGCGTCCAGGTCACCACCGACCCGGCCGCCGACTCCGGCAACGGTTCCTTCCAGTCCACCGCCGCACCCGTCGACTGCGACCCGCCGCGATGAGCACCCCGCCCGAGGACCCCCGACTGCGGTTCGCCCGCACCCGCCACCCGGCGGCCCGCCCCGGCGATCCCGATCCCGCCGCCACGCTCCCGCCGGCCGATCCGGCCGCGACCCTTCACCTCCCGCCCGCGGAGACGGGCGAGGGCGAGACCCGTTTCGGGCCCGGGGTGCCGGCCGCGACGGGCAGGGCCGACGACCGCGCGACCGGTATCTGGACGGGCACGCTCACCCCGGACCGGCCCTCCGGGGCAGGCCCCCGGAGCCGCAGGCCGTGGTGGCGGCGTGAGCTGCCGTCGCTGCTGGTGGTGGCCGCCGTCGTCGTGGCCGTGCTGGTGGGCCTGCGCTCCTGCGCGGGCTCCGATCCCCTGCGTGTGCTGGACGCCAGGGTCAGCGCGCCCACGGTCGGCCGGTGCGCGAAGACGGTCGTCGTCACCGGCGTTCTGAGGACCGACGGCAATCCCGGCACCGTCGACTACCGGTGGAAGCGCAGCGACGGCACGGAGTCGGCCGTCCTCCACCAGGAGGTCGGCAGGAACGTCAGGAGTTCCGAGGTCGTGCTGCGCTGGAGCTTCGACGGCCGCGGCACGATGAAGGCCACCGCCACCCTCGAAGTACTGTCACCGGACCCGATGACCGCCTCGGCCGGCTTCACCTACACCTGCTCCTGACCCCCACGGACTCCCGGCCCGCTCAGGTCGGCCACTGCCGCCCCACACTCCCGGGCGATCGCCCGGCCCCGGCTCAGCAGGGCGGTGGCCTCCTCACGGGGCGCGTGTGCGGCGAGGGCGTGCAGCGCGCGGGCGTACTCCAGGCGTGCCGGGCCGTGGGCGAGGAGGGTGACCGCCTCGCGCAGTTCGGGCTCCCCGTCCGGCCCGCGCAGCTCTCCGGTGATCCGCAGCAGCCGTCCCAGCGTGCTGGGCGCCCCCCAGCCCTGGGCGACCTTCAGCTGCTCCTCGGCCAGGGTCAGCGCCTCGGTCACCCGCCCGGCGCCCGTGAGCGCCCGCACCCGCAGCAGCGACCACGGCCACCACGCCGGGTTGGCGACGGCGGGCTGGAGGTGCCGTACCTCGTCGAGGGCGGCGAGCGCCTCCTCGTGGCGGCCCTCCGCGGTCAGCACCCGGGCCTCGCTCTCGCCGAGCAGCCGCCGGCCCTCCGCGCCCCGGATCCAGCCGCGCATCCGCTCCAGGCAGGCACGCGCACCAGCGGTGTCGCCCAGGTCCAGCAGGACGGCGGTCAGGAAGGTGCGGCCCTGCGGGGCGCCCGGTGCCAGGCCCCAGATCTCCGACTGGCCGACCGCCGTCTCCAGTGAGCGGCGGGCCGCGTCCAGGGCCCCGTGGTTCCACTGGGTGAAGCCGCGCCACAGGTGGGTGGCGAGGACGGAGAACAGCGAGCCGCGTTCCACCGCGCGGGCCACCGCGGCGTCCCAGAGCTCGCCCACCTCCTCGTCGGCGAGGTGCAGCACGATGCCGGCGGTGTACCAGAGCATCTCCTCCCCGGTCGCCTGGAGCACCCCGTCGGCGACGGCGAAGCGGGCCAGCTCCACGGCCCGGATCCGGTCGCTGCCGTCCGACGCCGACTCCCGGGCGAGGTTGGCGGCGAGCATCCGGGCACCGGGGCCCTCGCCCTCGACGACCGGGTCCGCCACGGTCCGCCACAGCTTCGGGTCCAGTCCGTGCATGAAGCCGCTGATGCGTTCGAGGGCCAGCAGCCCCTGCCGCTCGTCGCTCAGCTCGGCGGGCAGGTCCGCCGCCGCCCGGCGGGCGAACTCGGTCGCCTGGCCGTGGCCGCCGGCGAAGACCAGGATCCGGGCGAGCAGCAGGGCGGCCGCGGCCCTGCGGCCGGGGTCGGTGAGCGTGTCGTACGCCTGGCGCAGGTGTTCCGCGGCGGCCGGGCCGTTGCCCAGCGTCTCGGCCCGCCCGAGGCCGAGCAGCACCTCGGGGCGGAGCCCGGGAGCGGGCGGTTCGGCGAGCGCGCGGGTGAGGTAGGTGACGGCGGCGTCGGGGGCGCCCCGGCCCGCGGCCTCCCGGGCGGCCAGACAGAGGACGTCGACCACTCCCGCGTCGCCCCGGTGCGGGGCGAGCAGCAGCTGGGCCGCCGTCCGCTCGGGCGGCGCACCGGCGGCCGACAGCGCGCTCGCCGCCCGCTCATGGCACAACTGCCGCTCCCCGGGAGGCAGTTCGCGGTAGACGGCGTCCCCGACGAGGGGGTGGACAAAGGCGTACGGGTGGCCCTCGCGCAGGATCTCGGCCCGTACGAGCGGCACGATCGCCGCTGCCGCCTCCGGCTCCGGCCGCGCCATGAGCGCCGCCACCTCGGCGAGCGTCGCCGCCCCGTCCCCCAGCACGGCCACCGCCCGCGCGGCGGCCCGCGCCCCCTCCGGCAGCCGGGCGAGACGGCCCAGTACCAGCCCGGACACCGCCCGCGCCCCGGTCTCCACGACCTCCCCGCGATGCGCGGCGTCGGGCCGGGTCCCGCGCGCATGCAGCGCCCGCAGCAACTGCCGCAGCAGCAGCGGGTTTCCGGCCGTGGCGCGATGGCAGGCCGCGGTGAAGTCCTCGTGCGGCTCCTCGCCGAGCGTCCGCCGTACGAGGCCGGCGACCCCGGCCTCGGTCAGCGGAGTGGGCCTGATCCGCACCACCGAGGGGTCCGTCGTCAGCGTCCCGGGCAGTTCCTCGCCCTCCCCGGGCTCCCCCGTCCGCAGCGTGGCGGCGATGAGCACCGGCAGCCCCTCCAGCCGGCCCGCGAGATACGCCAGGAACCGCACCGAGCCGCCGTCGCACCACTGCAGGTCGTCCACGGCCAGCACCAGCGGTCCCGCGTCCCGCACCAGCTTCCGGGTCAGCTCGTACAGGCCGTTCAGTACCGCGAAACTCTGCGGCTGGGGTCCGCGCACGGCCCCGAAGACCGCCCCCGCCGCGACGGCGGGCCCCCCGAGGAGCGACTCCTCGCCGTCACCCACCACCCGCTCGAACAACTGGCGTACGGCGCCGTAGCCGTAGTCCTTCTCCCGCTGGCTGCCTCTCGCGGTCAGGGTCAGGATCCCCTGGCCGGCCGCCGCCTCGCAGACCTCGCCGAGCAGACGGCTCTTGCCGATGCCGGCCGGGCCCTCGACGAGGACGACACGGGGGCTGCCGTCCAGGGCCGAGCGCAGGGTGTCGCGCAGCTCGGCCAGTTGGGGGTCGCGGTCCACGAGGGGGTCGGTCCGGGGGGCGCGGGACGGCGGTGGTCCCGACGGGTGTCCTTCGCGGGCGGCGTCCTCGTCCGGCAGCCGGCGGGCAGGGGCGTCGAGGCCGGGCGACTGGGCGAGGATTCCCGCCTCCAGGTCGCGCAGCGCGCTCCCCGTGGCGGTACCGGAGTCGGTTCCGGGACCGGCGGTCGACAGCCGGCGCCGCGCGCGGCGCAGTGCGTCGAGGGCATCGGCCTGGCGGTGCGCGCGGTAGAGGGCGAGGGCGAGGAGACGCCAGCGTTCCTCACGCAGCGGGTCCTGGGAGACCAGGGCCTCCAGCTCCGGTACGAGGACGGCGTCCTCGCCCCGGTCGAGGCGGGCGGTGAGCAGCCGTTCGCGGGCCAGTTCGCGCAGTTCGGCGAGGCGGGTGGACTCCTGGTGCGCCCAGGGCTCGTCGGCGTACTCCGCGTAGGCCGGGCCCCGCCACAGGGCGAGCCCGGACTCCAGGACGGACACGGCCCCGGACGGCCTGCCCTCGTCCAGGTGCGCGGCGGCGGACCGCAGCGCCTCCTCGAACCGCCAGGCGTCCACCGCGTCGCCGGGCAGCCGCAGCGCGTACCCCGCCCGCTCGCTGACGATGACGCCCCCGCGCGCCCTCGCCGCCCGCTCCGGCTCCAGACAGCGCCGCAGATGGGAGACATGGGCCTGCAGCGAGGCGGCGGCGCGCCGGGGCGGTCTGCCACCCCAGACGCCTTCGACCAGCCGGTCCCGGGTGACCACCGCCCCCCGGGCGACGACCAGCAGGGCGAGCACGGCGCGCTGCCGTGGGCCGCCCAGCTCCAGGGGGCGGTCCCCGAACGAGGCCCCGACCTCACCGAGTACGGTCAAGCGCAGTTCGTGCAGCGACACACAGCGCATCAAACCAGAACATCGATGCGACATCGCCGTACTCGCGACTCACCGGCAGCCTCCGGACGCGGTGTCACCGCGGGACGTCACCAGGGCACGACGCCCGCGTCCTCGAAGAACGCGCCGCTGGGGCCGCCGTCGGGCAGTGTGGCGAGGCGTATCGGGGTGGCTGCGCCCTGCTCGGGCGTACGGGGGCCGTGGAAGCCGTTGAAGTCGGTCGCGACCAGGCCCGGGCAGGCGGCGTTGATCAGGATGCCCGTGTCGGCGAGCTGCCTGGCGTACTGCACGGTGACGGCGTTGAGGTACGACTTCGACGGTGCGTACGCCGCCATGACGGGACCGACCTGCACGGCCGGGTCCGCCTGCCGGGTCACGGAGCCGACGGAGCTGGAGACGTTGACGATGCGCGGTGACGGCGAGCGGCGCAGCAGCGGCAACATCGCGTTGGTGACCCGGACGACTCCGAAGACGTTGGTCTCCAGGACCGCGCGGACCAGGTCGAGGTCGAGCGTGGTCGGGTCCTGCACCCAGCCGGGGCCCGTCTCCCCCGAGACACCGGCGTTGTTGACCAGGGCGTCCAGGCGGCCGGCCTCCCGTTCGACCAGTTCCGCCGCTACGGTCACACTCCGGTCGGAGGTCACGTCCAGCGGCACGCCGAACGCGTCCGTCCCGGCGGCGCGCAGTTTCTCCACCGCGCTCTCCCTCCGGGCCTCGTCACGGGCTCCCACGCCCACGCGGTATCCGAGGGCGCCCAGCCCGGCCGCGATCTCGTATCCGATCCCCTTGTTCGCGCCGGTCACCAGCGCGATCCTCGTTTCGCTCATGCCGTCGATGCTCGCTCTCGGACACCCGGCGCATCCAACACCGATACGGTGCTCTGTCATACCCGGCGGGTATCACCCGGGTACGGTGGGCCGATGGACACCCTGGAGACCCGTGAACTGCGGTACTTCCTGGCCGTCGCCGAGGAACTGCACTTCGGCCGCGCCGCCGAGCGTCTCGGTATGGCCCAGCCGCCGCTGTCCCGGGCGATCCAGCAGCTGGAGCGACGCCTCGGCGTCCTGCTGCTGCGGCGCAACCGGCGGGGTGTCTCCCTGACCGGCGCCGGAGAGGTGCTGCTGCACGAGGGCCGGGCGGCGCTGGACGCGGCCACCGCCGCGGCGCGCCGCACCCGTCGCGCCGGTGGTGCCGACGCCGCCGGCGGGCCGGACGGCCCCGGTGGCCCGCGCAATCGCCTCGTACTGGCGGTGAAGGCCGCGGCGGCCCATGAACTGCTGCAGAAACTCCTCGACGCCTACGCGGCCGAGCCGGACGCCGCCGAGATCGAGGTGCTGCCGGGCGGGATGTGCGAGCAGGAGGAGATGCTGCGCGACGGGCGCGCCGACGTGGCGCTCATGCACGCGCCGTTCGACTCCCTCGCCGGTTTCGACAGCGAGGAGCTGATGTCCGAGGGACAGATCGCCGTCCTGCCCGCCGGACACCCCCTCGCCGCGCGCCGGGCTCTCTCCCTGGCCGAGGTCGGCGACATCCCCGGCCTCCCGCTCGCCCGCTGGCCCCGCCACGGCGTCTACGCGCCCGGTCCCGGTCCGGAGGTCCACGACCAGATCCAGCTGGCCCAGCTGATCGCCCTCGGACGCACCGCGACCGTCCTGCCCGAGTCCGCCCGATCCTGGCTGTGGGCCGACCACGCCACCGTCCCCGTGCTCGACGCGCCCCCCGTCGTCACCCACATCGCCTGGCCGGCCCACAGCCGCTCCCTCCCCCTCGCCGCCCTGATCCGCACGGCCGTCCACCTGTGACCCTGGGCAAACGCCGGCAGGACGTGCCGGTAGGACTCGACAGGTGTGAGGGGGGCCAGAGAGGGGACCTGGTGCGCAGGCCGGGTTTCAGTGGCGTTCCCATGGGGCTGGCTTGGCTCAGGCTTCTCTGGTTCAGCAGGGAGCCGGGGAAGCCGCCGGTCAGGTCACGTGAGGTTGCCTTCCTCGCACACACGGCGGGCGACCTCACGGAGCTTGATGTTGTTGGCCTGGGAGTAGCGGCGCAGCACGTTGAACGCCTCCTCCTCGGTGAGGTGGTGCGTGCCCATGAGGATGCCCATGGCCTCGCCGATGATGTGGCGGGTGGCGACGGCCTGTTCCATCTGGGCGTGCGTGCGGGCGCTGGAGAAGGCGACGGCCGCGTGCGAGGCCAGCAGCCAGCCGGCCAGCTCGCTGTTCTCGGTGAACGCGCCGGGCTTGCGGGAGTAGAGGTTGAGCGCGCCCAGGTCCTCGTCGTCGGTGAACAGCAGGAAGCCCATCATGCTGCCCACTCCGAGCGCGTGCGCCTGCGGGGCGTAGGCCGGCCAGCGCCGGTGTTCGACGGTGAGGTCGGCGATACGGAAGACCCGGTCGCCCTCTGAGCTGCGGGCCGCGTCGAAACACGGCCCCTCACCCAGCCGCACCTGCAGCTGGTCACTCTCACTGACCAGCTCATGGGTCGGAGCGAGGGTCTCCACCGCCGAGTCGTGCAGTACGAGGATGCCGGCCGCGTCACAGCCGTCGACCAGCTCGGTCGCCGAACGGGTGATCCGCTCGAGGGTGGCGGTCACCGAGTCCTGCGCCAGCAGATCCCGCGCCAGGGACGCCATCTGCTGCGCGAACCGTCCCCAGTCCGCTTCGCCCGCCACTACGTCCGCCACATCGCCCTCCACTTCCCGCGCGGCCCGAGAACACCTCATACCCAGCTTTCCACGCGAGCTGCGCGACGGCCGGAGGGCGGACACACGGACAGGGGCCCGCACCGAGGTGCGGGCCCCTGTTTCGCCGTATGCGGCAGGTCAGGCGGGGACGATGTTCTCCGCCTGCGGGCCCTTCTGGCCCTGCGTGACGTCGAAGGTCACCTTCTGGCCTTCCTGCAGCTCGCGGAAGCCCTGGGTGGCGATGTTCGAGTAGTGGGCGAAGACGTCGGGACCGCCGCCCTCCTGCTCGATGAAGCCGAAGCCCTTTTCCGAGTTGAACCACTTCACAGTGCCGGTGGCCATGTGTTTCTCCTGTTAGGCAGTGCTGGAAACCCGCACCTCGCGGGCTCCCTCATCGCTGCGATGATCACCCGCCCGGAAAAACCGGTGAGAATGGCAACCACAACTGCAACTGAGATCGAGCCTAGCACGGAGCAAATCGCCGGGCAGAAAAGAAGAGAAGGCGACGCGGAAAACAGTCGGCGCGTCGCGGGAATTCTTTTGGAACCCGGTTGAATTTCTACTCCGGCGCCATCAGATTTTCATCCGTCGCGACGCAGCTCCTCGTTGACCCGCAGCGCGTCGGCCAGCTGGTTCTCCAGGCCGATGATCCGACAGGCCGCCTCGATCGGAGTGCCCTGGTCGACCATGTCACGGGCCCGGACGGCCAGGCGCAGCTGGTGGCGCGAGTAGCGGCGGTGCCCGCCCTCGGAACGCATCGGCGTGATCAGTCCCGCCTCGCCGAGAGCCCGGAGGAACGCCGGAGTGGCACCGATCACCTCCGCGGCGCGCCCCATGGTGTACGCGGGGTGGTGGTCGTCGTCGAGCCGGTCGGCGGGGTGCGACCGGTCTTCCGAGGGCATGTGTACCTTCCCGCGGACCGCCAACGTCACGGCCCGCAACAGGGAGCTTGTTCCCCGAGCAGAACTCTAGTCGCCCGCCCGGAAATCCTGCTGCGGCGGACGCAGAATCTCCGTGAGCGCGGATGACGTCCGGCAGCCGGCACCCGACGCGGGCGGGACGCACTTCTTCTGCACATCCGGTTCCTACGCTCGCGTGCCGACGTCCACCGAGCCCAGGAGCCCCCATGACACTCGTCATCGCCACCGCGACCCCCTTCCACGGCCATGTGCAGCCCGTCCTCACCGTGGCCTCCGATCTCGTCCGCCGCGGCCACGAGGTGGTGGTGCTGACGGGCAGCCGGTTCGCCGAGGACGTACGGGCCGCCGGTGCCCAGCATGTGTCGCTGCCGCCGGACGCGGACTTCGACGACCGGCGGCTCGAGCTGTACTTCCCCGAGCGCGCCGCCCTCCCGGTGGGCCCGCGCCAGTTGGACTACGACCTCAAGCACGTCTTCGGCGACCCCACCGCCGCCCAGTACCGGGCGCTGCGGGGGCTGCTCGCCCGCCGTTTCCCGGCGTCCGTGGTGATCGGCGATCCGCTGTTCCTGGGCGCCACCGCGCTCGCGCTGTCCGCCCCGCCCGGCCGCCGACCGGTCACCGTCAGCCTGGGCATCACCATGCCGACCCTGCTCAGTGAGGACGCGCCGCCCATCGGGCTGGGGATGCCCCCGCTGGTCGGCGAGGGCGCGAAGAAGCGGCACCGGGAGATGAACGACCAGGTCAGGGACGTCTTCGCGGATGCCCAGCGGCATGTCGAGGACAACTTCGGGGAGAGCGGCACCGAGCTGCCCGGCTTTCTGCTGGACTGTCTGGTGACCGTGCCGGACCACTACCTCCAGCTGACCGTGCCCGGGTTCGAGTATCCGCGCGGTGATCTGCCGCCGTCGTTCCGGTTCGTCGGCCCGCTGCCCGCCGCGCCCGGCCGCTCGCGGGCGCTGCCGGAGTGGTGGGCCGAGGTGACGGACTCGGACCGGCCGGTCGTCGTGGTGACCCAGGGCTCCTTCGACAACCGTGACCTCGGGCGCCTGGTGCGGCCCGCTCTCGACGCGCTGGCCGGCGAGGACGTCCTCGTCGTCGCCGCGACGGGCCGGGCGGACGGCCCCGACGAGCTCCGGGCGACCGGCCCGGTGCCCGCGAACGCCCGCATCGGCGGCTACGTCCCCTTCGACGCCCTGCTCCCGCACGCCTCGGTGCTGGTCACCAACGGTGGCTACGGCGGTGTCCACCAGGCCCTCGGGCACGGTGTCCCCCTCGTCGTGGGCGGCGACGGCGAGGACAAGCCAGAGGTGGCGGCCCGGGTGGAGTGGAGCGGCACCGGGGTCGACCTGAGGACCGGGAACCCCTCGCCCAGGGCCGTACGGAGCGCCGTGCGCAGAGTGCTGACCGAGCCGGGTTTCCGGAGGCGGGCGGCGGACCTGCGGGAGGAGTTCCGGCGCCATGACGCGCTGGAGGCGATCGCCGAGGTGGTCGAGACGGCCGGGGCATCCGGGGCGGCGGGGGCTTCTACGGCTCTTGGAGGGTCCGAGTAGCGGAGGCGGCGGAGCCGTCTCCGTGCCACGCCCGAAATGTCCGGCCCCGTGAGCGGTCCCCCGCCGCTGCCTAGCATGAGGACGCGGTCGGCGAGGGCGGAGGGATGTGATGACACCGGTGCCGTCACGGTTCACGGTTCTCGGGGACGCACGGGGGCGGCACGCTCCCCGGCGCCCACAAGCGAGGCACACTTCGTCCACTGCGCCCTGCCTACGCTCCCGCCACCTTCGAACGGCCGCACGAGCGGCCGTTCCTGAGCGAGGAGCGTGCGCAGTGACGTACAGCGTGATCAACGGAAACCGGCTGTTCCACACCGACGAGGGCCCCACGGGCGACCGGGCGGGCGAGACCCTGCTGCTGGTGCACGGCGCGACCTGCGACTCGCACGACTGGTCGGCGCAGGTGGGCGCGTTCTCGGCACGGCACCGGGTGATCGTGCCCGATCTGCGCGGTCACGGCCGGTCGTCCGGGCTGACGGGCGGGCAGCGGCCGCGGGACTTCGCGGCGGACCTGGTGGAGCTGGTCGACGAGCTCGGCGCGGGGCCGGTGGTCGTCGTGGGGCACTCGCTGGGTGGTCTCGTGGCCTCCGTCCTCGCGGTCGAACACCCTTCCCTGGTACGGGCCGTGGTCACCGTCGACCCCTCCTACGGCTTCGAGGCGGAGTTCGCGCCGCAGCTCGCCGCCGCCTTCCGCGTCCCCGACCCGGTCGCCACGGCCGCCGCGGTCCTCGGCGGACTGGAGAACACGGCCGCGGCCGGACCCGAGGCGGATGCCCTGCGCGTCTGGCACCGCAGGCGGATCCTCGGGATGGATCCGATGACCGTACGGGACGTCTTCCACGGTCTGTTCGACGAGACGGCCGTGGCTCTGACGGTGCGACCGGGCGCCGAGACGTATCTGTCGCGCCGCGCGTGTCCGGTGCTCTCCCTGAACGCGTCCGGCTCCCTCAAGACCAAGGGGATCGACGGGGCCTGGGAGGAGTCCCTGAGTACACACCCGTACAGCGCGTCGGTGGTGCTCGACGGGGTCGGTCACTGGCTGTTCCAGGAGCGGCCGGCCGAGTTCAACGCGCTGGTACTGGGCTGGATCGAGGGCCTCCCGGCCGCCTGAACGGCGGCGGGAGGGCACGGGGGACACGTCGGGGGCGGTGTCGGGGGATGAGCGGGTGAGTACGGCGGTGGCGATGCGGTTCGCGGTGCTGGGACCGGTGCGGGTGTGGCGCGACGGCGCCGAGGTGCCGCTCGGCGCGGCCCAACAGCGGCTGCTGCTGGGCCTGTTGATGGCACACGCGGGGCGGCCGGTGGCGATGGAGGAGCTGCAGCTCGCGCTGTGGGGCGAGACGCCCCCGGGCTCACCGTCCAACGCGGTGTACCGGCACATCGGCGTGCTGCGGCGGCTGCTGGAACCGGAGTTGCCGGTGCGGGCGACCGGACGGTGGCTGGTCCGGGACGCGGGCGGCTACCGGCTGAACGCCGCACCGGGGACCCTGGACGTGCTGGGGTTCCGGGAGTTGGTGCGCCGGGCCCGGGAGGCCGGGGACGCGGAGACCGCCGTACCCCTCTATCTGGAGGCGCTCAACCTGCGCACCGGGCCGGTCGCCACCGGGGTGCCCGTCGAGGCACGCTCGCATCCTCCGTTCGTCGCGCTGGAGCGCGAGCACCTCTCGGCGGTCAGAGAAGCGGCCGACGCGGCACTGGACGGGGGTGCGGGGCCGGGTGGTGCGGGTGCGCTCGGGCGGTTGCTCGCCGTGCTGCACCGGGCGGCGGCCGAACATCCTTTGGACGAGCCGCTCCAGGCCCGGCTGGTGCGTGCCCTCGCGGCCTCCGGGCAGCGGGCGGCGGCCCTCGACACCTGGCAGCGGGTACGGCGGACACTCACCACCGAACTCGGCGTGGAGCCCGGCGCCGAACTACGGGCCGTACAGGGCGAAGTACTGCGCGAGGACGAACCGGAACAGCCCACGAGGCCCACGCGGTCCGCAGCGACTCCCCCGGCATCCACAGCACCCACGCTCGTCCCCGCCCGCGCCGCCCGTCTCTCCCTCGTTCCGGACGCACCGGACCGGCCCACCGCCCCCGCACCGGCCCCCTTCGTGCGTCCCACCCAACTCCCCTCCGAACTGGGCGCCTTCGCGGGGCGCCGTACCGAACTGGCGCAGCTGATGGGGCTGTCCGCCGAGGAGGCGCCGGGCACGCGGATCGCCGTGATCAGCGGTATGGGCGGCATCGGCAAGACCACCCTCGCCGTGCGCTGGGCGTACCGCATCGCGCACCGCTTCCCGGACGGGCAGCTGTACGTCAACCTGCGCGGCTTCGACCCCGGCGGCGCGGTGACGGACCCGGGCGAGGCGCTGCGCGGGTTCCTGGAGGCGCTCGGCGTGCCGCCGCAGCGGATGCCGGCCGGGACGGACGCCCAGACCGGCCTCTATCGGAGCCTGCTCGCCCGGCGCCGTGTGCTGATCCTGCTGGACAACGCGCGGGACGCCGAACAGGTGCGTCCGCTGCTGCCGGGCAGCCCGGGTTGCCTGATCGTCGTCACCAGCCGGGACCGTCTGTTCGGGCTGGTCACCGTGGAGGGCGCGCGCCCCCTCGCCCTGGACCGGCTGCCGTCCGCCGAGGCCCGCGAGTCCCTCGTACGGCGGCTCGGCGCCGACCGGGTGCTCGCCGAGCCGGACGCCGTCGCGGAGATCGTCGCCCGGTGCGCGGGCCTGCCGCTGGCGCTGGCGGTGGTCGCCACCCGGGCGGCCACCCATCCGGCCTTCCCGCTGGCCGCGATCGCCGCCGAGCTGCGGGAGGCGCGGGGCAGCCTGGACGCCTTCGCGGACCCCGACCCGGCCGGTGACGTACGGGCCGTCCTGTCGTGTTCGTACCATGCGCTGAGCCCGGGTGCGGCGCGGCTGCTGCGGCTGCTGTCGCTCCACCCCGGACCGGATGTCACGGTGCCGGCCGCGGCGGCCGTGGCGGGCGGGGCGCCGGAGGAGATCCGGCCGCTGCTGGGCGAGTTGACGCGGGCCCACCTGCTCACGGAGCACATGCCCGGCCGGTACACCTGCCACGACCTGCTGCGGACGTACGCGATGGAGCGCGCGGCCGTGGACGACGGACCGGCCGAGCGGGCGGCGGCCCTGCGCCGTCTCCTCGACCACTACCTGCACACCGCGCACACCGCCGGACGCCTCTACTCCCCGTGGTGGACGGCCAGTTCACTGCCTGACGCGGCGGCCGGGGCCCGCCCCGAGACCTTCGCCGACGACGGACAGGCGCTGCGCTGGTACACAGCCGAGCGCAGAGTGCTGCACGCGCTCGCCGCCCCGGCGGCGGACGGGGGGTACGACGGTCATCTGTGGCGGCTGGCCTGGTCGTTGGAGAGGTTCATGGACCGGCAGGGACACTGGCACGAGTCGGCCGCGCTGCAACGCGCCGGTCTCGACGCCGCCGTACGCGACGAAGACCGCTCCGCCCAGGCGCATCTGCTGCGCGGCCTGGCCCGCGCCTCGGCCCGTCTAGAACGGTACGACGACGCCCGCGGCCACATCCGGCGCTCGCTCGCCCTGTTCACCGAGCTGAACGACCCTCTCGGCCTCGCCCACGCCCACCGCAGCCACGGCTGGCTGCTGGACCGGCTCGGCGAGCACGACGGGGCGCTGGACGCGGCGGGCCGGGCCCTCGACCTGTACCGGGCCGTCGGCGACCGGGTCGCGGCGACCAGCGCACTGCACGCGCTCGGCTGGACCCATGTGCTGCGGGGCGACCCCCGTCGCGCCACCGCCCATTTCGAGGAGGCCCTGACCGGCCTGGTCGGCCTCGAAGGCACCCGCTACGGCGAGGCCGGCACCTGGGACAGCCTCGGCATCGCCCGCCATCGGCTGGGCGAGCACGAGCGGGCCGTGGCCTGCTTCCAGTGCGCGCTGCGGCTCTACCGCGAGGTCGGGGACACCTTCGGCGAGGCCGGCACCCTGCGCCACCTCGGCGACACCTACCTCGCCACCGGCGACCCCGGCGCCGCCCGCACCGTATGGGAGCGCGCCCTCCAGCTGCTGGCCCCGGCCGATCCCACCGCCGCGGAGGAACTGCGCACCAGGCTTCTCGCCCTGGGCGACGAGGTGTCCGCGCCGAGGATCGCCGCGGTCCCCGAGCAGAAGGGACAGGGCTCCGCCGGTTCGGCCTCGTAGAACTCGCGGAACAGGTCTCACCAGTTGAGCGCGGCGTCCAGCGTCTGCTGCCAGTAGGTGACCTCGAGCGAGTCGTCGACGTGGACGCCCTTGGCGGGCAGCGCGGGGTGGGCGCCCGCGCCGACGCTTCCGCTGCCGGAGCGGCCGAAGAAGTAGACCGCCAGGGACTTCGAGGTGTAGCCCCCCTTGCCGCTGCCGTCGGTGGCGGACAGGCTGACCGACGCGTAGCCGGACTCGCCCGGGTCGAGCGTGACGACCGCCTGCGGCTGCGAGTCCTCGATGACCGGGGGCACGGACTGCTCCTGGCCGAAGTTGACGGCCGGGTAGTAGTAGAGGAAGCAGGGCTTGCTGCCGGTGTTGGTGACGGTGAGCAGCATGTGGTTCACCGGACGGGTCAGCGGGGCCGCGACCGTCCTGGTGTCGGAACCCTCGCAGGTGACCGGCTTGTCGGACGAGGTGGTCCGCGCGGGCGCCTTCGCCGTGCCGGGGCTCTTCGCCGCGGGGGTCGTCACGGCGGGGGCGGAGGTGCGGGTGGCCGGACCGGTCTTCGGCGTCGCGGAGTCGGAGCCGGAGTCGGCGGCGGAGGCGGACGGCGAAGGGGCGGGTGAGGAGGACTTCGCGGTCGGTGTGGTGACCGCCGCGACGCCTTCGCCGTGGACGCCCGTGCCGTTGCCGCACGCCGTCAGGGAGAGCGCGGCGAGTACGACGGTGGTGGCGGCGCCGACGAGACGGGTGCGGGAGGCGCGGAGCTTCGACATGTGACTGATCCCCTTCGGAGTTCGGGTGGGGTGGTGATTGGATGACCGAAGCTTGTGCGGCGGTCTGTCCCAACCACCAGGCGGAGCCGGGAGTTGGGGACGCGGGAACGCCGAAATGGGCTTTGACCAGGGGGAACACCGGGGCCCTGGAACGCGGGACTGGAACACGACGGGATGGGGAGACGGGTGCCAGGGGCAACAGGGGCCGACGGGACGGAGGCGTTCGCGCGGCTGCTGCGGGAGCTCAAGGACCGCTCGGGGCTGAGTTACGGAACGCTCGCCAAGCGGCTGCACATGAGCACCTCGACACTGCACCGCTACTGCAACGGCACGGCGGTGCCCGTCGAGTACGCCCCCGTGGAGCGCCTCGCGAGGGTCTGCCGGGCGACACCGGACGAACTGGTGGAGCTCCACCGGCGCTGGATCCTGGCGGACGCGGCTCGGGGCAGCAGAGCCGAACCCGTCACGGCCGCACCGCTCACGCCCGCACCTGTCACGCCCACACCTGTCACGGCCGACGCGATCACGCCCGAAGCGGTCACGGTGAACCCCGGCCCGCCGGTGTCACCCGACCGGAGAGCGGGGGCGGGAGGGGACGAGAGCGACGAGCCCGTCGTCGTCGACGTGCCGCGTGCGGCCCCGCCGACGGGGCGCCGGCGCCGTACCGTGCTGATCGCCGCCGTCGCGTCGGCCGCCGTGCTGGGAGGCGTCGCGCTCGCCGTGCCGTTCGACGGGAAGAACCACTCGGGCGACCGGGCCGGCGGCGGTACCGCCCCGGTCACCGCCACGACGGACAGCGCGCGGCCGTCCCTCTCGCCCTCCCCGAGCCGGACGGGACAGAAGCCGTCCGCGCCGGCCTCCGCGAGCGCCACAGCGTCCCGGGACAGCGGGAAGAACGACGGTGAGCAGGGCGGGGGCCAGGACACCGACGGCGGCGCCACCACCGTCGTACCGCTGACCGTCGGCACCCGGCCCTATGTCTACGACCAGCCGTGCAGCCAGCACTTCCTCGTCGACAGCGAGCCCGCGCAGGTCGGGCCGCCCGCGAGCGAGCAGGACGCGCCGCGCTGGGCCGCCGCGTACGGGGCGGTGTCCTCGGGCGGGCAGGAGGTCGCCCTCACCGTCCAGGGCACCGGCTCGGAGACCGTCGTGCTGGAGGCGCTGCATGTGCGCGTCCTCAGCAGGGACACGCCGCTCGCCTGGAACGACTACGCGATGGGCGTCGGCTGCGGCGGCGGTGTGGAGACCAAGTCGTTCGACATCGATCTCGACAGGGGCAGCCCCACGGCCGCCGTCCAGGGCGGCCAGCGCGACTTCCCGTACAAGGTCAGCGAGTCGGACCCGGAGGTCTTCTACGTCACGGCCCACACCAAGGACAACGACATCCGCTGGGACCTCTCCCTGGACTGGTCCAGCGGCAGCCGGCACGGCACGGTCCACATCGACAACTCCGGCACGCCGTTCCGCACCAGCGCCGATGTGAACCGTCCGGGCTACGACTACCCCCTCGGCGGCAGCGAGTGGATCAAGCGGGGGAGCTGACCGGGGACCCTACGGTCATACGGCCATGACGGTCCGTCAGCCCGCGGCGGTCGTCACCGAGATCTTCTCGCCCACGGCGATGTCCGAGTAGAAGCGCCGGGCGTCCTCGGGAGCGAGCGCGACCAGGCCCACCCCGACCTTGTACCGGTCGAGGTTCTCGAGTGCGGACGTGAGCGAGCCGACGTACAGCGGGCGGCCCTTCCCGTCGCGCAGTTCGACCGTGTACGGCAGACGCACCGTGGCGGCCCCCTTGGAGAGCTCGTCCACGGGCAGCTCCCGGTCGGCCTGTTTCGCGACCACCGTCATCAGTTCCGTGGTCCCGGGCAGGGCCGCGGATGTGGAGTCGAACTCCAGCACGACGGGCAGCGTCCGGCCGCCGATCGTGAGGGCGCGCCTCGGCAGGTCGAGCGTGCCGGAGACGGGCACCGCGGACGCCACGGACGGCGGGGTGGAGCCGGAGGCCTGGGCGGAGTGGGAGGCCGGGGCGGAGTGGGAGGCCGGGGCGGCGGCGACGCTGTGCCGCTCGGGGTGGTCCGGGGACCCGCCGGGACGCTGGGTGAGCGCGAGTCCCAGCAGGGCGAGGGCCGTCGCGCCCGTGCCGAGGAACACGGCCGTACGCCGTACGCGTCCTCGGCGGATCGCCCGGGCGCGTGTCGCCGGGCCGCCGACGACCGGCGGGATCTCGTGATCGGTGGCCAACTCGCGTAGGGCGGCGGAGAGTTCATCGGACACGGCCGCTCTCCTTCCCGAGGACCGGCTCGTCGGCCTCGTCCTCCGCGAGACGCTCCGCCAACGCCGCCCGCCCGCGCGACAGCCGCGCCTTGACCGTCCCCACGGGCGCGCCGGTCTCGGAGGCTACCTGCTCCACGCTCAGGTCGCACAGATGGTGCAGCACGATCGCCATCCGCTGAGCGGGCGGCAGTTCACGTAACGCGGCCACCAGCGCGGTGTGTTCGGGCCCCGGTCCCGGTGTGGAGTCCGGCGGCGGAGTGCGCCGCACCAGCTCCAGCCAGCGTCTGGCCCGTCGCCACCGGCTCACCGCCAGCCGCATGGCGACCGTACGGATCCATGCCTCGGGAGCGCTGTCCGCCAGGAACCTCTCCCGCCGGTCCCAGGCCCGTACGAACGCCTCCTGTACGACGTCCTGGGCCTCGCCGTGGTCTCCCGTGAAGGCGTAGAGCTGTCCGGTCAGCCGGGGGAACGCCATGGCGTAGAACGCGTCGAACTCGTCCTCGGTCATGCCCCCGTCGGCATCACTGCACTCACCCTGCAACCCAACCGCCTCCGCCGTACGTACGGATCCCTTCCGGGAAGACGGCGCACAGGGGCCCCGGGCTCCACTCCCGGGGGAGCGGGTGGCTCAGCTCACGCCGACCTTCAGGGAGGCGCTGTGCGCGGCGGCGAAATCGGCGGTCGCCTCGGTCAGCAGCCGGTAGGAGAAGGTGCCCCTGGTCTTCTCGGTCACGGTGAAGGCGACCTGGCCCGTGCCGGACTGGGTCCTGGTGGCGAGGGTCGTCCAGGCGCCGCCCCGGTAGACCTGCAGCTTCACCTTGGCGCCGGTCTCCTTCGAGGAGACGGTGCCGGAGAACCGCACCGTGGCACCGCGCGCGACCTTGGTGGCGGACGCCTTCAGCGTCACCTTCGGCGAGACCGACACCTTGACGGCGGCCGAGACGGGCCCGGTCCCGGCGGCGGCGACCAGACGCAGGCTCTCGTTGCGGGCGGGCGTGGTGGCCAGGGCGACGAGGCCGTTGCCGTCGGTGGTGCCGGTGGCGACGGTCTTCCAGCCGGTGCTGCCGGCCGGCCGGGCCTGGAGCGAGACCGCGCGCGCCGGCAGCGGGTTGTCCGTGCCGGTGGTGAGCAGGCCGTGCACCGTCGCCTTCTGGCCGAGCACCACGGTGCCCGGCGCGGTCGCGGTCAGCTTGTCGGCGGTCACGACCGCGGTCACGGACGAGGTGCCGACCGCTCCCGTGCTGTCGGTGACCGTCACGGTGACGGTGTGGGTGCCGACCTGCCAGGCGGAGGTGTCGAGGCCGTCGCCCCACTTGGTGCTCGCGTAGTGGCCCTCGGCGCGCAGCTGGAGCGGGGAGAACGGGGTGTCGCCGTCGGCGTAGGACCGCACGGTGGTGCCGTCGACCGCGACCTCCTCCTTGGTCAGCCACACCTCGTAGTACCTGGGGTCGTTCGACATCAGGTTCCAGCCGTACGGCACGGCGGCCGTCCACTCGATGTCCATCGAGTCGGCGCCGCCGTGCGCGAGCTTCGGCGTGACCGTGGTGGCGTTCACGGTCGGGCCGGGGGTGGCCGTGACTCCCAGCCAGGCGGGGGCCGAGCGGTAGCCGTCCTTGTCGACGGCGACGGCCTCGACGAGCGGGTGCCCCGCCATGGTCGAGTAGGTGCTGGTGTACGTGTAGGGAGCGGTGTCGTCGGTGGCGCGGGGTTTGTTGCTCTTGGTGAACAGGGCCGTCTCGTAGAAGTCGACGTGGTCGATCTCCGGACCGCCGGTCGCCGCCAGGGCGCTCACGGTGTAGGTGGTGGCGCCCCACACGAGCGCGTGTGCCTGCGGGGAGGTGAACACCGCGGAGGGGTTGGCGACGGTGAGGGCGAGCGTCCCGCCGACGCTCTGGTCCGTGGCGCCCGAGGCGCTGTCGTCCGGGGTCTCGGTGAGCGTGACGGCGAGGGTGCCGGGGCCGTCCGGCAGGTTCCGGGTGTCCAGCCTGAAGTACGCGGTGCCGGCCGAACCGACCGTCACCGTGCTGTAGTTGTCCGTCCCGTCGCGCCTGGTGTACGCCGCCCTGCCCGTGCCGGCCTCGAAGTGGAAGCCCGCGTCGGCGACCGCCGTGAAGCGGACGAGGACATCACCCCGGTACGCCCCCGAGGCGTCCTGCGTCTCCGCGGCACCGGTGACCGAGTCCGCCTGTTCGACGACGCTCACCGCACCGACCACGCCGGTGCCGGAGGGGCCGTCGTCGGCCAGGGCGAGCCCGGCCGCCGGCAGGGAGAGGAGGAGGGCCGCGCCCAGGGCGGTGGCGGCACGAAGGGAAGACCGCACGGTGGCGACTCCATGGAGGAGGGAGCGGTTTTCGGCCACTCCGGATCACTGAGGAGCACACCGTACATACGTTCCCCGCGGGCCCGGACGCCGGGGTGGGCGCCACGAGGACCCGGCGCGGGACGGCCGGGTCCTCGTGGCGGTATGACGGGTCAGCGCTGGGTGTAGATGAAGCCGACCTTGTCGACCTCGTCGCCGGAGCGGCCGTGGAAGCCGGCGAGCTGCCAGCCGGCGGGGGCGGTGCGGGTGACGCAGTCGGAGGTGGTGGTGCCACCGGCCAGGGTGCGGCCGAGGTTGGTGGTGAACTTGGCGTAGAAGATCCGCGTGTGGTCGTTGTACGAGCCCTCGCAGAGCTGGGTGCTGGTCACGTACTCGCCGCTGCCCAGGGTGAGGGAGGAGGCGGTGCCGCCGGTGCCGCCGTGGGCGAGCGTGGTGCCGTTCGCCAGGGTGACGCTCATCTGGTCGACGCGGGAGCCGGTGCGCAGGGCGATGGTGGTGGCGCGGGCGCCTGCCGGGACGCTGTCGATGTCGTCGTAGTAGTCGCCGTGCGGTCCGCCGAACTGGTCGCTGAGCTGGAAGGCGGAGTTGCGGGACCAGGAGAAGCCGACGGTGATCGGGTCGTGGTCGGAGAGCATCAGGCCGTCGTCGGTGAGGAACTTGGCGTGCTCGTTGTTGTACGAGGTGGCGTTGAGCGAGACGAGCTTGCTGGAGCGGTACAGGACCTTGTCGACGACCTCGCAGGTGTTGGGGACGGTCGCCCCGGTCTGGTCGCAGACCAGCGCGTCGCTGCCCTTGGCCGGCGCGCTGCCGCCGCGGATCAGCTGGACCCAGGCGTCGGTGAGCCCGTTGGCCGCGCCGAACTCGGCGATGGTGTCGGCGGCGCGGGTGTAGCGGGTGTTGGTGTCACCCATGACCACGACGGCGTTGCCGGCGGAGTGGCTCTGGATGAAGGCGGTGAGCTGGTTCAGGTTGTCGGCGCGGGAGGCCTCGTCGCCGTCGTTGGTGCCGGCGTTGGTGTGCAGGTTGTAGAAGTCGACGTACACCCCCTCGGCCAGGCGCTCGCGCATGAAGGTGAAGCCCTTGGGGGTCAGGCAGTCGCCCGAGTCGATCTGGCAGGAGTTCCAGTGCACCCGCTCGAAGTCGTCGGCGTCGTAGGGGATCTTCGACAGGGTGTTCAGTCCGCTGCCGATGCCCGCGCCGCCGCTGGTGGGCGTGCGGTAGGCGTGGGTGGTGTCGCCGGCGTAGAGGTAGGCGTGGTAGTTGAAGTCCTCCTCGACATGGACGATGTCGTACGGCGCTATCCGCTGGCCGATCGTCGTGGTGCTGGTGTCGCGCGGTGTCGAGGCGCTGGACAGGCTCTCGGGCAGCCCGGCCACGTTGTAGCTGAGGACGCTGAACGTGCCCGAGTCGGCGGCCGCGGCGGAGGGCGCGGTCGCGACGAGCCCGCCCAGTGTCGCGGCGGCCGCCGCGAGGTAGGTGAGGAGTCTGCGCATGAGGGTGTGCCTCCTGGGGAGGGAAAGCGGTTTCGGGGCAGAACTGGACTGAAGTTACCGCCGGTTACCGCGCATGTCGTGTCCTTGGGCCGAACTTTGTGACGAGGAAGGGGATACAGCCGACGAACAGGCGAACGGCACGTGTGCGCACGCGAGTTGGCCCTCCGTGCGTCTCCGGCCCCGACAGCCCCCGTCACAAGGGCACTTCATCGCGGAGTAAAGGGTTCGGCATCGTCCGTTCAACGGCCTTGTTCTGTCCATGACTCGTTCGATGGGATGCGCGGAGACCACCGAACCACAGGGGGGATCCATGGACATATCCCGTTCCGCGAGAGGCCTCGCGGCCGCCACCTCGGTCGCCGCCCTCTCCGCCGCCGCACTGACGGCCGCCGCACCAACCGGCGTCAGCGCCGCCGCGCCCGCCGCAGCGCACACGAAGGTGGTACCGGCCGTCGTCGGACACGCCCTGGTGCGCGGGGTGAGCAGCCCGCTCACCAGCGCGCAGTGCCAGGCCAAGTGGCAGATCAACTGCTACAACCCGCTCCAGTACCGTGCCGCGTACGACCTGAACGCCCTGTACCGCAAGGGCGTCACGGGCAAGGGGCGCACCATCGTCATCGTGGACTCGTACGGCTCTCCGACCGTGCAGCACGATCTCGACACCTACAGCAAGCAGTTCGGGCTGCCGAGCACCAAGGTGAAGGTCGTCAAGTGGGGGCATGTGCCCGCCTTCGACCCCACCAACTCCGACATGACCGGCTGGGCCGGCGAGACCACCCTCGACGTGGAGATGGCGCACGCGGTCGCGCCCGCCGCGAAGATCGTCGTCGTGGAGACGGCGGTCTCCGAGACCGAGGGCACCACCGGTCTGCCGGAGATGATGAACGCCGAGAAGTACCTGATCGACCACGGCGTCGGCGATGTCATCAGCCAGAGCTTCGGCGCCACGGAGAACACCTTCCCCGGCTTCGACAAGGGCGACTTCTCCAGCATCAAGAACCTGCGGTACGCCTTCAAG
This sequence comes from Streptomyces sp. NPDC005648, assembly GCF_040605395.1. NCBI lineage: Bacteria > Bacillati > Actinomycetota > Actinomycetes > Kitasatosporales > Streptomycetaceae > Streptomyces > Streptomyces sp. NPDC005648. The sequence goes on from NZ_JBEXCS010000024.1 coordinate 75,533, forward strand.
GACGCCGACAAGAAGCACGTCACCGTGCTGGCCGCCTCCGGTGACGGCGGAGCCACCGACCTCCAGGCGGACGGGAAGACGTACTACGACAAGCGCGTCAACTCCTGGCCGTCCGCGGACCCGCTGGTCACCTCGATCGGCGGCACCCAGCTGCACCTGAACGACAAGGGCCAGCGCGTCAAGCCGGACAGCGTCTACAACGACTACGGCTCCGGCGGCGGCGGCCAGTCCCACGTCTTCACCCGCCCGTCCTTCCAGGACGGCGTGAAGAGCAAGGTCGGCTCCCGCCGCGGCACTCCGGACATCTCGATGACCGCCGCGGTCAACGGCGGCGCGTGGGTCTACTCCAGCTTCGACCCGACGGCCGTCGGCTGGGACGTCTACGGCGGCACCAGCGAGGCCACCCCGCTCTTCTCGGGCATCGTCGCCCTCGCCGACCAGGCGGGCGGCCACCGGGTGGGCAACATCCAGAAGGCCCTCTACGGCCTCTACGCCCACCACGCCAAGGCCAACGGCATCGTCGACGTCAACGACGGCACGAACAACAGCTACGAGGGCGTGACCGGCTACAAGGCGGTCAACGGCTACGACCTCGCGACCGGTGTCGGCACCGTCGACGCGCTGAAGTTCGTCCCGGCCCTGGCCAAGGCGACCAAGCACTGACCTGAGCAGCCTCGGCCGACCTCGGCCGACCTCAGCGGACGGCACGTGACGAACGGCCCGGGTTCACGCCCGGGCCGTTTCGCGTACCCCTTGGCCCACAGTCCGGGGTGCGACGTCCGACCGACTCAGTACTCTTTGCCGACAGACTCCGCACCCGAAGGGCCGTTCCGTGATCATTCTCTTTGGCACCAAGGGGTACCTCTACCAGCTGGCGATACTCACGCTGGTGTGCGGCCAGTGCGGGAACCCCGCCGCGCACACGCTCCGCAAGCGCGTCACGAAGTTCACGCTGTTCTTCGTGCCGCTCTTCCCGATCTCGACGAAGTACACGACGCAGTGCACGTTCTGCGGCGCGGAGCAGAAGGTGACCAAGGAGCAGGCGGAGCAGCTGCAGGCGCAGGCCGCCGGCGGACAGGGCGGGCAGCAGTACGGGCAGCCGCAGCAGCAGCCGTACCAGAGCTGAGGCGGCCGGGCGGGAACGCGCGCGGCCGTTGACGGCTCAGGCCGCCGAGCCCCAGAGCGCCTTGAACCTGGCCGTGTACCCCTGTGTGTATCCGGCCAGGTTGGGGTGGAAGACCTCGGACGCGTTGGTCAGGTCGTTGAACCACGAGTCGGAGCCGCATGCCCCGTGCCCGTTGAACTGCGTGCGCATGTCCACGTAGTACACGGCCGACTTGATCGAGGCGGCGAGGGTGCCGTCGGAGAGGGCGTCGGCGAAACCGTTCATATAACCGCGCTTGGCGGCGCTGAGGTCGATCACCGGGCACGCGGTGGCCGAGGTGGAGAGCACCCGGGGATAGCCGAAGGCCCACACGACGGCGTTGGGCGCCTTCGCCCTGATGTCCTTGTACAGCGCGGCCAGGTCGTCCACCATCTGGTTCCTGGCGTACGACGACATCCAGGTGGTGGACGTCTGGCAGTAGCTGTCGCTCTGGGTCAGACAGCCCTGGACCACCGACGAGAACTGGGCGTCGTTGCCGCCCACCGTGATGGTGACGAGCTTGGTGCTCGAACTCAGCGCGGACAGCTGGTTGTTGCGCACATCGGCGATGGTGGCGCCGCTGCAGCTCACGTCCTTCAGGGTGTAGGACGGGTGCGCGGCGGCCCACTGGTGCGGGTAGCTGTTCGTGCTGCGCTTGCAGGCACCGCTCGCGCTGTCGTACGAGCCCGCGCCGACACCCGAGGCGTACGAGTCGCCGAGCGCCACGTATTCCGATGCGGTGGCGGCCTGGGCGGGGGCGGCGGCCCCCGCCGTGATTCCGGCGAATGTCAGCACGGCGCCGACGACAGCCGAGGTCAATCTACGCATGGGTTCCTTCTGGATCGGGCACGAATGCGGTGGACTCCGTGATCGCAAGCATGTGCGACGCGGACCGCCCACTCCACGACCTGCCCGTTTTCCTGGCCGCCCGGCCACCCCGACCGGCCCCCGGGGACGAGTGGCGAATTCATCCATCGAACAACCCCGAAGTGGACGAACACACCACTTCATCGCCCCACCCGCCGCCGCCTACGGTCGATGGACATGACCGACATGAGCGAAGAACCGCGCCTGCGCCGCGAACTCGCCGCCGTCTACCGGCTCGTGGCGCACTTCCGGATGACCGACCTGATCTTCACCCACATCTCGGTCCGGCTGCCCGGGCCCGAGCACCACTTCCTGATCAACCCCTACGGCCTGCTCTTCGAGGAGATCACCGCCTCCAACCTGGTCAGGGTCGACCTGTCCGGCCGGCCCGTCGAGGAGAGCCCCCACCCCGTCAACCCGGCCGGCTTCGTCATCCACGGCGCGATCCACGCGGCCCGCCCCGACGCGCACTGCGTCCTGCACACCCACACCCGGGCCGGCTGCGCGGTCGCCGCCCAGGCGCAGGGCCTGCTCCCCCTCAACCAGATCTCCATGGAGTTCTACGGCCGCCTCGGCTACCACGACTACGAGGGCGTCGCCCTCAACCTCGCCGAACAGGAGCGCCTGGTCGCCGATCTCGCCGGCCACCCCGCGATGATCCTGCGCAACCACGGCCTCCTCACCGTCGGCGAGACCCCGGCCCAGGCCTTCCTGCGCATGTACTACCTGGACAAGGCCTGCGAGATCCAGACCACCGCCACGGCCTCCGGCGCGAAGCTGCTCCTCCCCCCGCCCGACGTCCGCGAACGCACCGCCCGCCAGCTCACCGGCCAGGACACGGACTCCGACCTCCAGGACACCGAGGCCTACGACCTCGCCTGGACCGCCCTCCTACGCCTGCTGGAACGGGTGGCACCGGACTACCGGGACTGAGGTCAGGTCCTGACGGTGAGGTACAGCCGGGTGCCCCACGGTCACATTGATGCGTGACGCCGGTGCTGTTGGGGTCGAGGGAGAAGCAGTCCGAGGTGGCGAGCGTGTGCCAGGCGCCGCCGTGGCGGGCGCGTAGTGGTAGTCGCCCGCGAAGGACGCCGTGAAGGCGGTCCGCCGAAATGGGGTGAGGCCGCTGGTTCGGGCGTCGTATCGTGCGGCGCATGGTGGTGCATCCCTGGTTCGAGATCGACGACCCCGACGACGAGTTCGAGTTCACCGAGGCCGAGCGGGCCTTCGCGGGTGCGCTCGGCGCCCGGTGCGCGGAGTGGGCGTCCGAACACCCCGGCGTGTACGGGGACATCCACCGCCCCGACGACTGGGGAGCGCTGCTGGCCTCGGTGAGCCTGAGCGACGGCACGAAGCCCCGGCTCTCTCTGATCGACCTCGGTGTGCACCTGGTGGGAGACCGCGTCCGCGGCGACCGCCTCCACAACCAGCTGTACCTGCTCCCGGACACCCCCAGCCCCTGGGCGCTCGACGCCACGGGCCCCACGGACCGGCTCGCCGACCTCACCGCCGACTGGTTCCGTCACGTCCTGGACAAGCCGGTCGTACTGTACGTGTGGCTGCACGAGGGGTATGCCTACGCGGCCCGTTACGCCTACGCCGACACCGGTGAGACGCTCGCCCAGACCTATGCGAGCGGCGTGGCCCCGCCGGGCCAGGAGGCCGAGCTGACCGCGGCGGGACAGGTCCGCGGCAGAGGCTGGATCCAGACCGTCGGCCTGCCAACTCCCGCTCTGTACCTGCACGTTCGAGGCGATCTCACAAAGGGGCGCGTGATAGAAGGAGTTCCGGCGAAGACCGGGCGCGGCCCGCTTCCCGGGGTCTGGTACGAGTGAGGGGCCGGTACGGGTGACGCGCCGGTACGCGTAAGCGCCGACACGAGTGCGCTTTGGTACGAGGGACACCAGGACGGAGTCACGGACGATGAGCTCTTCCCACGGCGGCGACAGCGCGGTGCGGCCGTTCGCGATCGACACCAGCAAGCCCCATCCGGCCCGGATGTACGACTACTTCCTCGGCGGCAAGGACAACTACGAGGTCGACCAGGCCGCCGCCGAGCGGGTCATCGAGGCGGCGCCGGAGGTGCGCCTGGCCGTGCGGGAGAACCGGCGGTTCATGCGGCGGGCCGTGCGGCACGTCGTGGCGGAGGGCGGTGTCCGGCAGATCCTCGACATCGGCACGGGCCTGCCGACCGAGCCCAACGTGCACCAGATAGCCCGGGCCGTCGCCCCCGGCACCCGCGTCGCCTACGTGGACAACGACCCGATCGTCAGCGCCCATTCACGGAGTCTGCTGGGCGAGGACGACAGCGACACATCCGTCGTCCTGGGCGATCTGCGTGACCCCCGGGCCGTCCTCGACCACCCGGACGTGCGCAGGGTCATCGACTTCGACGAGCCGGTCGCGCTGCTGCTGGTGGCGATCCTCCACTTCATCACGGACGCGGAGGACCCGGCCGGTCTCGTCGCCACCCTCCGCGACGCACTGCCGACCGGCTCCTACGTCGTCCTCTCCCACGCGACGGTCGAGGTCCACGAGGAGGACCGCCAGGACGCGGTCAAGGTCTACCGGGGCGCGACCGCCACCATGAACCCCCGCACCCACGCCGAGGTCCTGGAGCTCTTCGCCGGCTTCACCCTGATCGACCCGGGCCTGGTCCTGGTCCCGAACTGGCGCCCCGACACCCCGCTCGACCCCACGGCCCCCACGATCGGCTTCTACGGCGGCGTGGCCCGCAAGGACGCCTGACGTCAAGTCCCTACTCCCCCACGTTCCCTGCCGTCCCCACGTCCTTGCGCGACACCGCGAGATAGGTGACCAGGAGCAGGATGGCCGCCGTCCAGGCCAGCGTCACCGGCCCCAGTCCCCAGGCGAGGCCGCCGCGGGCGCGGCTCACGGCCATCCAGTCGGCGACCGACGCGCCGAGGGGGCGGGTGATGACGTACGCGGACCAGAAGGCGGTCACGGGGCCGAGGGCCCCGGCACGGTGGGCGAGGGCAGGTACGGCGATGGCGGCGGCGTAGAGCACGGCGGAGCCGAGGTAGCCGAGGCCGAGGGTGGCGGAGAGGTCACCGGCGGCGGTGCCGAGGGCGAAGGTGGCGAGGACGGCGGCCCAGTAGAAGACCTCGCGCCGGCGGGTGCGGATGCTGTGGATGGAGAGGGTGCGCTCACTGCCGTACCAGAGCGCGAACACCGCGGCGAGCGCGAGCAGGAACAACGGCGTGGAGAGGAGGTACGGCACCCCCAGCCCGACGTGCAGCACGTCCGCGGCCATCGTGCCGAACACGCTCACCATGACGATCGCGGTCCAGTACACCCAGGCCATGTACCGCCGCACGGCGAACTGCGCCGCGAGCGCGGCCACCAGCGCCAGACCGCCCAGGGCGACCGCCGGGATCGGGCCGAAGAGGTGGGCGAGCCAGTCGGAGGCGGTCTCGCCCATCCCGGTGGTCAGTACCTTGATGACCCAGAACCAGACGGTCACCTCCGGCACCTTGCTGAGGGCACGTCGTACGTGAGGCGGGCGAAGCTGATCCGTGGTCGTCATGCCGCGCACGATGACATGCCGCCACGGCTCTCCCCCAGACCCCTTTGCCATTGTTTTGGCGCTTCTGGAGCGTGAGTTGGCCCGGCGGTGGCCGAACCTGAACACAACCTGAAAGCGTCGGCTACTTCAGCCCGATCGCGGCGCAGTCCGACGCATACTGCGCGGTGCAGATCTCCTTCACGGTGTAGACGCCGTCCTTGATCACCGTGGACTTGATGTTGCTCCTCGTGAGCGCGACGACGGGCACCAGCATCGCCGGGATGTCCTTGTTGGTGGGGCTGTCGACGCTGTCCTCGGTCAGCGCCTCGAACGCGATGTCGCGCCCCTGCACCTTGGCGACGGCCATCTCGGCCGCGTTGGTCGCCTCCAGCAGGAAGGACTTGTACACGGTCATGCTCTGCTCACCGGCGACGATCCGCTGCACCGCGTCCAGGTTGGCGTCCTGCCCGGTGACCGGCGGGAGCTTGGTGGCACCGGCGCTCTTGAGCGCCTCGATGGCGGCGCCCGCCATCCCGTCGTTGGCGGAGTAGACGGCGGCGATGTTGCCGAGCCCGACGGTCTGGATGGCCTTCCGCATATCGGACTTGGCGGTGGCGGGCAGCCACTCGTTCACGTCGTAGGACTTGGCGATGAGCACCCGCCCCTTGAGCTCGCTCAGCGCGCCGGCCTTGAACAGGGCGGTGTTCGGGTCGGCGGGCGAGCCGTTGATCATGACGATCCTGCTGCTCGCGGCCTTGTCGCCGAGCGCGTCGGTGATCGCCCGGCCCTGCACCTCGCCGACGAGCTCGTTGTCGTGGGATATGTAGGCGTCGATGGGTCCCTGGGCGAGCCGGTCGTAGGCGATGACCGGAATCCCCGCGTCCTTGGCCTTCCTCACGTCCGGTGCGATGGCCTTCGCGTCCACCGCGTCGACGACGATGATGTCGACCTTCCGGTCGATCAACTCCGCGAACTGCTTGCTCTGCTTCGCCGCACTGGCCTCGGCGTTCTCGTAGACCACCTGCCCCTTGTCGCGGGTGAGCGCGGCGACCCGCTGCTTGAACAGGGGGTAGTCGAACTTCTCGAACCGCGCGGTGTCCTTGTCCGGCAGCAGCAGCCCGACCTTGATGTCGTTCCGCTTGTTCGGCGTCGCGGTACTTCCTCCCCCGCCCACGGCGTCGAGCGCACCGCACGCCGTCAGCGTCAGCGCCGAGACGACGGCGACGGCGGGCAGTGCCACGGCGCGAAACGCCTTTGATCTGCGGGGATTTGAGGCGGAGGGGACGGTTCGAGCGTTCACGAGCGGGGGCCTTCCGGGCGAATGAGGGGGGTGCGGCAGGTCCTGGGGATGACTGAGTAGCCAAACGGCGCCCGGGAGTCACGTCAAGACATCCGGTTGTCCCTCCGGCACATCCACGGAATCTCCCCAACCCGGGCCGGTGGGCGGCTCGTCCGTACGCGCTGGTGGAGCTACGGGACGCGAGGAAAGGTCAGATAACCGTAAAGAACCTTGACAGTGAATTGGTCTAGTCCAAATATGGTCGCTGTTCGCCCCCACACCCCGCCCTTGAGCCTCCCGGGAGCGTCAATGACCCCGTCCAGACGGCCTCGTCCGCTGCTTCGTGCCCTGCTGTCCTGTCTCACCGTCACCGGCCTGTCCACCGGCGCCCTCGCCCTCGGCGGAGGTGACGCCCTCGCCGCCGGGACCGCCCAGCCCCTCCCCGCCCATCTCTCCGCGCCCTACTTCGAGGCGTGGACCGGCGACAGCCCCGCCGCCCTCGCCGCCGCCTCCGGCAACAAGTACCTGACGATGGCCTTCCTCCAGACGGACAAGGCCGGGTCGTGCGACGCGTACTGGAACGGCGACACCACCCAGCCGATCTCCAGGACCACCTTCGGCGCCGACATCGCCGCCCTCCAGGCCCGCGGCGGCAACGCGATCCCCTCCTTCGGCGGCTACGGCGCCGACACCACCGGCACCGAACTCGCCGACAGCTGCACCAGCGTGGACGCCATCGCCAAGGTCTACGAGAACCTGGTGACGACGTACGGCATCAAGCGCATCGACCTGGACGTCGAGGCCGACTCCATCACCAACGCCGCGGGGATCGACCGGCGCAACAAGGCCATCGCCCAGGTGGAGTCCTGGGCCCGGTGCACCCACCACAGCGTGCAGTTCTCGTACACGCTCCCCACCACCGCCACCGGTCTCGCCCCCAGCGGTGTCGCCCTGCTCCAGAACGCCGTGGACAACCACGCGCGCGTGGACGTCGTGAACATCATGACCTTCGACTACTGGGACGGCGCCACCCACGACATGGCCGCCGACACGATGACGGCGGCCGAGGGGCTGGTGGGCCAGCTCGCCGCCCTCTACCCGTACAAGACCGACGACGAGCTCTGGCACGAGGTCGGTATCACCGAGATGCCCGGCATCGACGACTTCGGGCCGGAGGAGACCTTCACCACCCAGGACGCCGTGAAGGTCGAGCGGTGGGCCGAGGCCAAGGGCGTCAACACCCTCTCCTTCTGGGCACTGCAGCGCGACAACGGCGGCTGTGTCGGGACCGCCGGCGCCAACTCCTGCTCCGGAATCGCCCAGGACACCTGGTACTTCAGCCACGCCTTCGAGCGCTTCAACCGCGGCTGAGCGACGCGCCGGGCGGGGGCGTCCGCGGGAACGGAACAGCCCCCGCCGGCCCTGTGATCGTGATCAAGGCCACAGCGTCACACAACATCTGGAAGTTTCAACGCTGACCTGCGAGTTCGACCGTCCCGCGACCCCCGTGCGCACGGCGTGCGAAGAATCCCCGCAGGAGCACCACACAGGGCCCACACAGTCTTTCGAATCCCTCGTTACCGTTGCTGGCCATTCGACCCCCGTGTCAGACAACCGTCAGGATTACCTCGGATGGACTACTGCTCCTCGTGCCGCCGGCACCTCAACGGCGCCCTGGTGTGCCCCGGTTGCGGTGCCTACGCCCCGGACATCGCACCGATGGCACCCGGCGGCCGTACCTCCCGGGCCACCGCCACGACGGAACTGTGGCCGGAACCGGAGGAGTCCCCGGGGGCCGACGCGCCGTTCGAGGATCCCGAGGGTGAGATTCCTTTGACCGAGGGTGCGATACCCCTGGCCGAGGGGCGGGCCGCGCGGCGCCGCCAGAAGGCACGCTGGAAGAAGAACCAGCGCCGGGCCGTGGTCGCGACCGCCGTCGCCCTGGTCGGCGGCGGGCTGACCGTCTCCGCGATGAACCGCGGTGGCGCGGGGGGTCAGCACACCCAGGCGTCGGCGACACCGGCGGACGTCACGAGCATGGGCGTCGCGGAGACGGCCGACCAGCAGACCGACGTGGTCCCCTCGACCGGCACGGGCAAGCACCGCAAGCCGGACACCACGACCGGCTCCGCCGCGAACACCGGTACCTCACACGGTGGTTCCTCGACCACGGCGACCCACACGGACTCGGCCCGCACCCAGCCCTACGCGGCGTCGACCCCGGCGACGGCCGCGTCGCCGTCCGCACAGCGGACCACGACGACGGGCACGGGCACGTCCACCGACACCTCGGCGTCCACGTCCACCTCGTCGACGTCCACTGGCACCTCCGCGTCCACGTCGACCTCGACGGCCTCGGACTCCTCCGGTTCGTCCTCGAACTCCTCGGGTTCGACCTCGACCGCCTCGGACCCGAGCACCTCCACGGCGACGACGTCCCCGTCCGGCATCTGCCTGCTGGGCCTGGTCTGCGTGAGCTGACGGTTTACGTCAACACTGCCTTCGTACGCTCGAGTTGTACGGCGGTGACGGCCCGGACGACGAAGATCCCGGCCACCGCGGCCCCGACGACGGCGGCATCGGAGGCGAGGGGTATCCAGAGGTCCTCGTAGGCAAGCTCGATGATCACGTCCGTGGAGCGGCCGGGCCGGAAGCCCAAGCCGCCGAACACGCCGATCAGCCAGAGGGCCCACCAGATGTTCACGGAACGCGGCAGCCGCTTCCCGGGGGCGCTGTCGCGGTAGACCTCCGCGACGATGCCCCGCGGGATCCAGAAGTTGGCGACGGGCAGGACCCAGCTCAGGTAGAGCCAGAGCCCGTCGAAATGAGGCTTGGTTCCGGACAGCACACGCGCGTTGTCCCGCACCCGGCCGAGCCAGAGCAGGAACGCGGCCGCGCACAGGACGACGGCGAGTCCGCCCGCCGAGCCGACCAGATGGTACGAGTCCTCCAGCGAGGTCAACGGCCGGTGCACGCCGTCCCCCTGGTCCGGCGGCCCGGAGGCGGGCTCACCGGCCATATGCAGCCGCACCTCCCACACGGCCCGCGCGGCCCAGGCGACCCCGGCGAGACCGAGAGCCCCGACAGCAAGCCGAGCGGCACCCCGAACGGGCCGCAGAACCGGAACGGCAACGGTCGCCGCCGCTACGGGGGCCGCCCCCGTGGAACCCGGTGTCACTATGTGATCGTTCACCGAGGCATCTTCGCCGACACCGACGGTCCACCGCCAGATCGACATCACCGGGGGTCGGCGAGCAGGGGTTCGACCAGGCGTTGAAGCTCGGCGAACCGCTCGTCCTGCCGACGGCGCCCCTCACCGAAGTTACCGAGGGCACGCGCCGTGAACTTGAAGCCGTCGAGAGTGCGGAACTCCGCACCCCATCCGCCGAGCGTGACGGTTTCGACCTGAGGCCAGGGCAGGCGCTGGGTCCCCCAGGGGTTGACCATGAGGATGCCCTCAGCGGTGAGTTCCAGCCGCACGCGGAGCACGGTCCACCACGAGAACAGGCCGAAGCCCAGTGCGATCCCCGTCACCACGCCCGCTGATGTCAGGTTGTCGAGATCAGGACGGACCGCCAGGGCCAGCCACCGTGCGGCGGCTGCGAGGGCGGGGACGAGAGCGAGGGCGTAGCCGCCCAACAGCCCCTGCGGGCCGACTCGCCATACCGCGATGACACCATCCTGCTCGGACACCACGCCCTCCCTCGTCCAAGGCTACTGCCGTCTCCATCGTGGCTCCGTACTCTTGGTCGTCGGCAGTGAGGAGGAGTCGCCGTGGAACTGGCGCCATCGAGAGGCGGCCGTATGGCGAACAGCGGCTTGGGTGGGGTGCCGGCCGTTGTGAGCGTCCTCTTCACGGCGCAGGCCTCCGCTGTGTACTCACGGCTGGCGGGCTGTCTGGCTCTCCTCGTCTGTCTGGTCGTCGCCGTCCGGGGTTACCGGCTCAGCGTCTCGTGCGACGACACGGACCTGACGGTTCGCGGGTTCCTGCGCACGCGCACCATTCCGCGGAGCGGCATCACGGAGATCACCGACTTCCCTGCCGTCCGCTGGACCGATTCCAGCGGACGCGGGCACTGGTCGCCGCTATGGGTCTTGCGCACGAGCTCCCGGGAATCAGCCCGGACGACGGAATCCAAGGACCGGGGCGTGGCGGCGCTCCGTCGTTGGCTACGCCGCCGTCATCACGTCTGAGCGCGCTGAACGAGAGTTCGGTGTGGGCTAGTTGGAGAAGTAGATGTACTTCCAGCCCGTGAGTGTCGTCGAGTTGACCGTGTCGCCCGATGCGCCGTTGATGTAGGCGGCGCGGACTCGGGCCCTGATGCCGGACTCGCCCGCCGCGCCCAGGCTCACCGCGGACTTGCCGTTGCTCGCGAGGGTGAAGTACTCGGGGCTGCCGTCGACCGGGTACCACTGGCCCTGGTAGTAGACCTCCAGCTCGAGGCGCTGCTGGCGGCCGGGGTAGTACGTCATCGTCGTCGTGACGATCGGCGACGTGTTCTTGTGGAACCAGTAGTACGTGTGCGTACCGATCTTGGCCGTCTTGTAGTGCTTGGTGATGGCCGTGGAGACCTTCACCTTGGCGTAGGCCGTGGACGTGACCGTCTTGGGCTTGTAGCGGGAGTCGCCCTTGAAGACCGCGGTGACGGTCGTGTCGCGGGTCATGTCGACGGTCGCGGAGATGTTGCCGCTGGAGTTGACCTTGCCGGACTTGATCAGCCGCTTGGGCTTGTCGCCGCCGAAGGGGTCGGCGTAGATCTCGACCGTGCGGTTCTTGTACGTCGTCCCGAGGTGCGCCGTGAACTTCACGTCGGCGCCGTACGAGTACAGCTTCTTGTTGTTGTTCAGGGTGAGGGTCGTCGCGTTGCGGGAGACCTCGACCGAGTCCGAGCCGGAGGCGGCCGCGTGGGTCGCGTCGCCCGCGTAGGACACCTTGTAGGTGACCTTGCCGCCGGCGGGCGGGGTGTCCGTGAAGGAGAAGCTGCCGTCCGCCTTGGTCTTGGCGGCGGACAGCGCCTTGCCGTTCGGGGAGTCGAGGTCCGTGCGGGTGACGGTGAGGACGGTGCCCGCCGGGAGCGCCGTCGCCGACGTCAGCTTGCCGGTGACCGTGAGCTTCTTCGCCCGGGTCGCCGTCGCCGGCGCCGACACCTTGAGGGTGGGCAGCTCCTTGGTGGGGTCGGTCAGCGCGCGCAGCGTGAAGACGCCCAGGTTGTTCTCGGAGACGGCGAACACACGGCTCTCGTCCGGCGCCCAGGCCAGCGCACCGGCCACGAGGGTGTCGGAGCCGCTGCTCGTACCGGTGTTGGGGAAGTCGTACTCCCGTACCGGCTTCTGGGCGCCGGGCCGGTAGATGTGGACGTCGGGCTCGTACCACGAGTCGCTGCCGCCCGCGACGGTCCCGTCCGGCGCGACCCGCACCGAGTTCGGGTACGCGTCGATCGGGTAGCCGGTCTCCTTGGCCAGGTCGGTGGTCGAGTACTCGCCGATCCCGTAGCCGGTGGCCGGGGCGCCCCACGAGGTGAGGACGTGCTTGCCGTCGGGCGTCAGGTCGAGCTGCTGCACCGAGGTGTCCATGCTGCCCTTGGTGCGCAGCGTGGCCCCGTCGGCCGTGACGTCGTACACCGCGAGGTCGCCGCCGTTGCCGGCCACCAGGACGCCCGGGACGGCCGGGTCGGCGGCCAGGAAGGTGCCGTACGCGCCGGAGAAGTCGACGTCCCCGCGCTGGGCGAGATGGACGACGGGCTCGGCGCCGGAGATGTCGAGCGAGCCGAAGTCGGTGGCGGTGGAGAACCAGAGCCGGCCGTCGACGATCTCCAGGTCGCTCGGAGCGGTCGTGCCGAGCGAGTAGCTCGCCGTGGGCGTGGCCGTCTCGGTGTCGATCGCGACGATACGGTCCTCGCCCTTGACCGCCCCGTACAGCGTGCGGGAATCCGCCGACAGCGCCAGTCCGGTCACCCCGGGCTCATTGGGCAGGGTCGCCCGTACGGTGCCCGAGTAGTCGGCGACGACGATCTTGCCGCCGGTCGGGTCGGAGACGTAGACCAGCCTGTGGACGCCGTCCACGACCACGTCGCCGACCGACGTCACCGGAAGGATCTTGGCGGAGTCGGCCGAGGCCGTGCCCGCCGTGCCGACGGCGAGCGCCGCCGAACCGAAGAGGACCGCGAGCGCTGTCGCGGTCGAGATGCTGCGCGTGCGCACAGTTACTGATACCCCCTGGAGAAACCCGGCGAAGGGCCGGGTGGTAAACGAGTGCGCCGCGCAGCACCCGGACGCGACCGCCGTACGTTACGGCGGTGACGCGCGGGGCGCGGCTGCCCGAGCAGCCTATGTCATGCCTGCGACAGTTGTGAAAGGGGTTTCACAACTGGGGAACGGCCTCCGGACCGGGGAACGGCCCCCCTGGGGAACGGCCCTCACTCGCCGTCCGTGTCGTCCCGCGGCAGCACCGTCACCCGGTGGAAGTTGCACACGGCCTCCGGCAGCCGGTCGGCGGCGAGGGTGCCGCCCTGGTGCGCATGGGCCTTGAGGGCGACGCTCACCAGGCTGAGCAGCAGGTCGACGTCGGCGTCGCAGTCGAGGTGGACGGTGACCCAGCGGGAACCCGGGACCAGACGGATCGCGGTCGACTCGGCGAAGTCGTAGTGCAGCCGCTGGATCGCACGGGCGGTCAGGTGCAGATCCACGTCCCGCCCGGAGTGGAAGTGCACGATCTCGTCCCCGACGGAACGCAGCGCACGCCCCGTGCCGCAGCCGGCCTCGCACGGGGTGAGGTCGGGCCACGCCGCGAGCCGCTCCATGGCCTTCTGCGCCGGTGTCATGTGCCCATGGTGCGGTGCTCACCGCGCGGACACCAGGGATTGCGGCATCCGTAACCCCCAGGAGGCTTGGCGGGGTAGTACCGAACGGCAGTTCTCCACAGCAGCCCCACTGAAATGACATGAATCGTTCATGCATCATCCACATCACACGCCTCGGAACGACAGGATCCGGCCATTGACTCTCCCCGCTCGCCCCGATCACGGGGCGACTTGGGGAGAACCGTTTCCTTTGGGGGCCCGCAGTGGTGTCCGCAGTGGAGGCTTCCGGCGGACCGGAGCCTGACAGACCCGAGTTCCGAAGGCCGTACGCGGCCCGCGGGCTCGGCGACCGGATCTTCCGGTACCAGCTGACGGCCACCGGGGTCGTCGTCCTCGGCATCATGGCGGCGGTCGGCCTGTTCCTGCTGCTGAGAGCCGGTCAGGCGCTCGACGCCCGGGGGTGGGGATTCCTCACCACCGCCGCCTGGCAGCCGGACGTCCACAACTTCGGCATCGCCGCCGTCCTCACCGGCACCCTCCTCATCGCCGCCGTGGCGGTGACGATCTCGGTGCCGCTGGCCGTCGGCACCGCCCTGTTCATCTCCGACGTCGCCCCGCGCCGGCTGCGCCACACCCTGGTCACGATGGTCGACCTGATGGCGGCCGTGCCCTCGGTGGTCTACGGCCTGTGGGGACTCTTCTTCCTCCAGCAGCACGTCATCGGGCTCTCCCGCTGGCTGTCCGACTGGCTCGGCTGGATCCCCCTGTTCACGGTGGACGGCGCCCAGCCCGGCCAACCGCTCGCCTCCGACAGCGTCTACACCGCCTCCACCTTCGTCGCCGGAATCGTCGTGGCCCTGATGGTCGCGCCGATCCAGTGCTCGGTGATGCGCGAGGTCTTCGCCCAGGCCCCGGCCGGCGAACGCGAGGGCGCCTACGCGCTCGGCGCGACCCGCTGGGGAATGATCCGCGCGGTCGTCCTGCCCTACGGAAAGGGCGGCATCATCGGCGGCACGATGCTCGGCCTCGGCCGGGCCCTCGGCGAGACGATCGCCGTCTATCTGATCATCTCGCCGGTCTTCACCATCCAGCCGCACATCCTGCAGACCGGCTCGAACTCGGTCTCCTCACTCATCGCCCTGCACTACGGCGACGCCTCCTCCTTCGGCATGTCCGCGCTGATGGCCGCGGGCCTGACGCTGTTCCTGCTCACCCTGGCGGTCAACTTCACCGCCTCCTCCATCGTGGCCCGTTCGCGGTCCGGCGCGCAGAGCGAGGCCTGAGATGACCGTCGTGGAAGAGATCAAGCCGGTGGCCGAGACCTCCGCCACCGCCCCCGCTCCCGCCGAACTCCCCGACCGCCCGCGGCGGATCGGCGGTCTCAGCCGCTCCGGCGTGCTGTCCCTGTGCGGCGCCGCGGTCTCCGGACTCTGCGTGGCGATCCTGCTCTTCGGTGAACTGGCCCCCTTCTCGGGCGCGTTGGGCTTCACCGTCACCGCCTACACCGCCTTCCTCGCCGTCTACGCCGTACTGACCGGCCTGGAGGAGGACGGTCAGGCGGTACGGGACCGGGTGATGACGGTCGTCCTGTGGACCGCGGCCGGCCTGCTGTTCTCCGCCCTCGTCCTGGTCGTCGGCTTCACGGCCTGGCGGGGCCGGGAGGCGCTCCCGCACGGCAACTTCTTCACCCAGGACATGCAGGCGGCGGGCCCCCTCGACCCGCTCACCCACGGCGGGGTCGCGCACGCGATGCTCGGCTCGCTCATCATGATCACCATCGCCCTGGCGATCACCGTCCCGCTCGGCCTGGCCTGCGCCGTCTACCTCAACCAGATACCCGGCCGCTTCTCCCGGTTCGTCCGCACCATCGTCGAGGCGATGACCGCGCTGCCCTCGATCGTCGCCGGTCTGATGGTGTACGCGGTCTGGATCCTCGGTCTCGGCATGCAGAAGTCGGGCGTCGCGGCCGGCTTCGCGATCAGCGTGATGATGCTGCCGATCGTGATCCGGGCGGCGGACGTGGTGCTGCGCCTGGTCCCCGGCAACCTGACGGAGGCGGCGGAGGCGCTGGGCGCACCGCGCTGGCGGACCGTCTGGCACGTGGTCCTCCCCACGGCACGCTCGGGCCTGGCCACGGCCGTCATCCTCGGCACGGCCCGGGGCATCGGCGAGACCTCCCCGGTCCTGCTGACGGCAGGCTTCACGGCGGCCCTCAACGCGGACCCCACCAGCGGCCCGATGATCTCCCTCCCCCTCGCCGTCTTCAACTTCGTCAAGTCCCCCGAACCGACGATGATCGCCCGCGGCTTCGGAGCGGCGACGGTGCTGATGGCCCTCGTACTGATCCTGTTCGCCGTCGCGCGAGTCATCGGCGGCAGGGGACCGGGCCACCAGAGCAAGCGGCAGGCCCGCAGGACGGCGAGGGCGTCCCGCCGGGACGAGGAGAGATTCGCCGAACTGCACGCTCCAGCACCGCAGTTGTTCGACAGCGGTTCCCCAGACGACACCGAGCAGATCAACGACTCCGGAGACAGCCACTGATGCCCCGCCTCCTCAAGAACGCCCTCAGACGGCTGGGCATCCTGGCCGCGCTGCTCACCACCCTCGCCCTCACCGGCGTCCCGCAGAGCGCCTCCGCCGACAGCTACACCCCCATCGCCGGAGCCGGCTCCACCTGGGCCGAGAACGCCGTCGACGAATGGCGTCGCGCGGTCAACCAGTACGGCATGCGCATCAGCTACGCCGGCACCGGTTCCTCCGACGGCCGCCGCCAGTTCCTCTCCGGCACCGTGGACTTCGCGGTCTCCGACATCCCGTTCCAGACCCACCCCACCGACGGCAGCGCGGCCGAACGCCCCGGCGCCGGCTCCTACGCCTATATGCCGATCGTGGCCGGCGGCACCGTCTTCATGTACCACCTGACGGTCAACGGCCGGCGGGTCACCAACCTCCGTCTCTCCGGCGACAACGTCACCAAGATCTTCACGGGCGCCATCAAGACCTGGGACGACCCGGCGATCAAGGCCGACAACCCCGGTCTGCAGCTCCCGCACCGCCCGGTCGTCCCCGTCGTCCGCTCCGACGGCTCCGGCTCCACCGCCCAGTTCACGATGTGGATGGCCAACCAGCACAGGGCGCTGTGGCAGGCGTACTGCGCCAAGGTCGGCCGCTCCGGGGCGTGCGGACAGACCTCGTACTACCCGACCGTCTCCGGCATGATCGCCCAGTCCGGCGACCTCGGTGTCGCGGGCTACGTCGCGCAGAACTACGGCGAGGGCGCGATCGGCTACGTCAACTACTCCTACGCCCTCAACGCGCACTATCCGGTCGCCAAGGTCCTCAACCACGCCGGCTACTACACCGAGCCCACCCCGCAGAACGTGGCGGTCTCGCTGCTCAAGGCGAAGATCAACACCGACAAGAGCTCGCCGGACTACCTCACCCAGCAGCTCAACGGCGTCTACACCGACAGCGACCGCCGCAACTACCCGCTCTCCAGCTACTCGTACATGATCCTGCCGCTGAAGGTGCAGGGCACCTTCACCAAGGCCAAGGGCAAGACGCTCGGCGCGTTCTCTTACTACTTCATGTGCCAGGGCCAGCAACAGGCGCCGCAGCTCGGCTACTCGCCACTGCCGATCAACCTGGTGCAGGCGGGCTTCGACCAGATCCGCCGCATCCCGGGTGTGCAGACGCAGAACATCAACATCAAGGGCTGCAACAACCCGACCTTCACCGCCGACGGCCGCAACAGGCTGGCGGAGACGGCCCCTTACCCTGCGGCCTGCGACAAGCAGGGCGCGGCTCCCTGCACGAGCGGCAGCGGCGGCGCCAAGCCCGGCAGCGGGGGCGGGAGTTCGGGCGGCGGCGGCACGGGCGGGACCGCGGGCGGTTCGGCCGGCGGGTCCTCCGGTGGCACGGCGGCAGGTGGCGGTACGGCGGCCGGGGGCGCCGGCGCCTCCGCGCAGCCCTCCGTCGACCCCGACACCGGGCAGACCATCGCCGCCGACGGCACGGGCACCGGGACGGCCACGACCGCGGGCGGCACCATCGCCCTCGCGCAGCCCGTCGCGGTCGCCGGACACAGCGGCTGGACGACCACGCAGACCCTGATGGTGCTCGCCGTCCTCCTGGTGCTCGGCCTGGTCCTGCTGCCCTCGCTGGTCTCCCGCCTCGTCAGCCGCGCCTCGGACGGGGGTTCGCGATGAACCGGGTACGACGTCTGCTGCTGAGGGTCGTCGCCGGGACCGCCGTCGGCGCGCTCGCCGGGTTCGCGGTCGCCCAGTCGGCGCCGCCCGCGTCGGCGGCGGGTTCCTCCGCCGTCACGGTGTCCGGGCGCGGCGAGTTCAAGGACATGAGGTTCACGGTCTCCCAGACCAGCCACCTCACCAGCCAGGCGATCACCGTCTCCTGGACCGGGGGCACCCCCACGACCTTCGCGGGCACGCAGTTCAACACGGACTTCGTGCAGATCATGCAGTGCTGGGGCGACGACGACGGCACGGTGGCCTCCAACCCCGGCCCGCCGCGCACCCAGTGCCAGTACGGCGCCTCCCCGACCACCGACCGCACCAGCTGGCCGGGCAACGACTACGACGACACCCGCAAGGTCTTCTACAGCGCCGACCCCACCAACTACGGCCAGGACAACCGATACGGCGCCGCCAACCCCAACGCGCCCGGCGAGGTCCCCTTCAAGTCGGTCGACGGCACCACGGTCACGACCAACACCCAGAACAACCCGTTCTTCAACCGCAACACCACCAACGAGGTCGACTTCGCCCGTACCGGCGCCGACGGCACCGGCACCGAGTACTTCGAGGCGCAGACCGCCAACGAGGCCCCGCACCTGGGCTGCGGCACCCCGGTGAAGACGAACGGGGTGACGAAGCCGCGCGACTGCTGGCTGGTGATCGTCCCGCAGGGCCATCTCGACCTCGACGGCAAGCCGTACACCGACCACAGCCAGGTCAACGCGGGCTCCCCGGTCTCCTCCACCAACTGGCGGAACCGCGTCGCGATCCCGCTGCACTTCAACCCGGTCGGCACCAACTGCGCCCTCGGCGCCAAGGAACGCCCCACCACCGGCAGCGAGCTGGCCGCCGACGCCATGACCAGCTGGCAGGCGGCGCTGTGCCCGGCCGGGAAGGTGTACAGCTACACCGAGCAGGGCGAGCCCGACGCCCGGGGCCGGCTCGGCAACGACGGCTCCTCCGGACTCGCCTTCACCACCCGGGCCCTGGGGGCCGACGCCAGTTCGGCGGCGCCCCCGGACACCACGACGTACGCCCCGGTCGCGCTCTCCGGAGCCGTCATCGGCTTCACCATCGAACGCAGACCGAAGGCGGGGGCGCCCGAGTCGGTGACGAAGCTCGCCGGTACGAAGGTGGAGTCGATCAGGCTCACGCCCCGTCTGGTCGCCAAGCTGCTCACCGAGTCCTACCGCAACTCGCCGTGGGGAGCGGTGGTCGGCTCCACGGTCGCCAAGAAGTACGGCTGGGCGAGGAACAACCCGGCGGGCCTCGCGAGCGACCCCGAGTTCATCGCGCTCAACCCCGAGTTCGCGTATCTGTCGGTCGCCGAGACCCCGGCCACCGACACCGACCTGATGACCTCCCTCGGCCACAGCGACACCGCGCACGACCTGTGGCAGTGGATCTCGACGGACAAGGAGGCCCGGCAGTTCCTCGCCGGTGTCCCCGACGACGACGGGATGCGGGTCAACCCGTACTACAGCACCAACGCCGACCTGAACCCGACCGGTGCCGCCTTCGACCCGTCGAACCTCGACGAGTACCCGAAGAGCGACCCCTGGTGCACCATCCCGCCCGGCAGCGGCGCCACGCTCCAGCAGTGCATGACCGACTTCCATCCGTACGTGGACGACATGCACGCCGGCGCTCTGCACACCCGGCGCGCCGACATCCTGTGGAAGTCGAGCTGGGACCCGCTGGCCAGCCCGCCGGCCTTCAAGAGCCCCGGCCCGCAGATGGTCGGCTCGCGCTTCGTCATCACCGTCACGGACGCGGCCTCCGCGGCCCGCTACGGCCTCCAGACGGCCCAACTGCGCAACACTGCGGGCAAGTTCGTCGCCCCGACGACCGACTCCCTGACCGCCGCCGCGAAGAGCGCCGCCGGGAGGACGGTCGCCGAGATCACCCCGGCGGGCGCCACCGCCAAGGGCGCCTACCCGCTGGCCCAGCTGGTCTACGCGGCCGCCCGGCCCGCCAAGCTCACCGCCGACGCCCGCCGGGACTACGCGGCCCTGCTGCGGTACGCGGCCGGCACCGGGCAGATCAGCGGCGCCGACCCGGGCCGGCTGCCGGCCGGGTACGCCCCGCTGACGAGCCGGCTGCGGACCCGCGCCCTGAAGGTCGCCGACACGCTCGAGCACTACAAGGGCGGCTCCGCGCACAGCGGTTCCGGGTCGTCCACGGGGTCGGGCGACAGTGGCACGGGCGGCTCGACGGGCTCCGGCTCCTCGGGCGGCACGGGGACGGACGGCGGCACCGGTACGCCGAGCGCGGGCGCGAGCACCTCGCCGAGCCCGCAGGCGTCGTACGGCGGCGGAAAGGCCGTGCAGACGACGGCCGCCGGCTACACCCCCGCCGACCCGGCCAACCCCCTGCGCTACGCCGTCCCGGTCGGTGCCGCCCTCGGCGCCGTGGCCGGCGCGGGCGCCCCCTTCGCGGGCGGCGGCCGGCTGCGCCTGCCGCTGCGGATGCCGCTGCCGGGCGGCCGGACGGTGACGCTCGTACCCGACACCCTGCCGGAGCGGCTGCGCAAGCTGCTGCCGCCGGGCCGGGGGTGAGCGCCGTGCCACGGACCGAGGCGGGCACCGGCCCGCCACCGGGCGGGAGTTGACGCCCACCGGCCGGCGGACCACCGCACGGCCGGACCGGCCCCGCCGCGTGCCGGACCCGCGCCATGGCCCCCTCGGCGCGCGGCCCTCACCGGCCCGCGTCCCACCCTCCGAGCCGAGCCCCTCCCGGGGCCCGCGCTCCCACAGACGGCCGCCCGCCCCGAAAGGCAGTCGGGGCGGACGGCCCGTACCACCCTGCCAGATCCACCCCTTCGCACAGTCACGGAGACTCTCGATGCGCAGAACGCGCTCCACGGCGACGCTCGTCGCCGCAGCCGTGGTGGCCGGCGGCCTGGCTCTCGCGAGCCCGGCGTACGCCGACCCCACCCCCGCGGGGACCTTCCGCCAGCTGGTCGGCGTGGGCTCCGACACCACCCAGGACGTCCTCGACGCCCTCGCCGGCGACACCGTGGGCGGCAAGAGCTACGCCGCCACCGCCGTGAAGTCGGCGACCGGTGCCGGCATCGCGTCCTACGACGCGATCGAGCCCGGCACCGGCTCCACCACGTCGAACATCACGACCCGTTCCGGCGGCCCGTCCTTCCTGCGCCCCAACGGATCCGGCAAGGGCCGTCTCGCCCTGAGCGAGTCGCTGACCGGCGACAAGTTCCCGGACTCCACCGGCGTCTCCGTCAAGGGCCAGGTCGACTTCGCCCGCTCCTCCAGCGGCCCGTCCTTCTCCGGCACCGCGCTCACCTACATCCCGATGGCCCGTGACGCGATCGGCGTCGCGGTGCGCGGCTCCGGCCTGGACACCCTGACGGTGGCCCAGCTGCACGACATCTACACCGGCACGCTCACCACGGTGAACGGCCAGACCGTGCACCCGAAGATCCCGCAGAGCGGTTCGGGCACCCGCAAGTTCTTCCTGTCCATCCTCGGCCTCCAGGACTCCGACCTCGCCCCGGGCGTCCAGGTCGTCCAGGAGAACCAGGGCAACAGCGCGCTCACCGAGGACGGCGCCCTCGTCCCGTTCTCCGTCGGCAGCTGGATCGCCCAGAACAACGGCGTGGCCCCCGACTACACCAAGACCTCCGTCGCGAGCGGCGGTCACCTGGCCGCCATCCAGCTCCCGGGCGACGACGGCGCCACCAGCCCGGTGACCACCGTCAACGGCAAGCTCGCCGCCGTCGACGCCTACTACGAGAACGCCACCTTCGGCCGCGACGTCTACAACGTCGTCCCGACCCGGGCGATCGACCCGACGAGCGTCTTCTTCGACAAGGACCTCTACGACGTCTTCGTCACCAGCGGCAGCCACACCGCCGCCCTGGCCTCCGACGACGCCGAGAAGGTCATCGCCGCCTTCGGCTTCGTCAACGAGTCCTACAACGGCTCCGTCAACCTGGCCCGGCACGCCAAGCAGGGCGGCCTGGAGGAGACCGGCGTCTCCACCGCCGTACCGGACGCGCCCGCGCTGAAGGCCGCGCCCGGCGACGCGAGCCTGAAGCTGAGCTGGACCGCCCCGGCCGCCACCGCGCTGCCGCTGACCGACTACCGGGTCACGCTGACCGACGCGGACGGCGCGGTCGTCGCCACCAAGGACGTGCCGGCCACCACGACCTCGTACGGCTTCACGGGTCTGGCGCTGGGCAAGTACACCGCCACGGTCACCGGCAACAACCTCAACGGCACCGGTGCCGCGTCCACCTGGACCGGCGCGGTCAAGTACAAGAGCGCCACCACCGCCACGGTCGCCACGACCCCCTACGGCAAGGCCCCGAAGGTCGCCGTCACCGTGACCGGCAGCCACGGCGTCAAGCCGACCGGCAAGGTCACCGTGAAGGAGGGCGCCACCGTCCTCGGCAGCGGCACGCTGGACGCCTCCGGCAAGGTCACCGTGGCCCTGTCGAACCACCTCAAGGTCGCCACGCACACCCTGACCGTCTCCTACGGCGGCGCCACCAAGCTGAACTCCTCCTCGGTGAGCGTCACCCTGAAGGTCACCAAGGCCACCGCCTCCGTCGCGAGCACCGCGCCCGCCACGGTCAGCCACACCGCCCGCGCCAAGGTCACCGTCAAGGTCACCGCGACCGGCACCACCCCCGGCGGCACGGTGAAGATCTACGAGGGCACCAAGGTCCTCGCCACCGGCACCCTCAGCGGCGGCAAGGTGACCATCACCCTGCCGAAGCTGAGCAAGGGCAAGCACACCCTGCACGCCGGCTACACGGGCTCGTCGACGGTGAGCGCCAGGACCGGCGCCAACTTCTCGATCAAGTCCACCTGATCCCGGCGGCCGGGGAGATTACTGAGGGAGTGTCTCCCCGGCCGTTCGGCTTCTTCCGCTCGACCCCCACCAAACCGCGAAGGAGGCGGACCACCGTGACGGTCGCCCTACCCCTCCCGCTCACGCGTGTCCGGAGCGTCACCGCCGCCCGCCACCTCGCGCGCGGCGCCCTGCTCAGCCTCGCCGCCCTGCTGCTCGGCGTCACCGCGCAGCTGCTGCTGGTCAGCGGCGTCCAGGAACACTCCGCGCAGCACGCCGCGTACGACGAACTGCGCGGCCGGCTCGCCCTGGGCACCGCCCCGGTGGCGCAGACCGACCAGCAGGGCGCACTCCTCGCACCGGGCACTCCGGTCGGGCTGATCGACATCCCCAGGCTGGGGATGAGCCAGGTCGTCCTGGAGGGCACCGACTCCTCCGTCCTGACCGACGGCCCCGGTCACCGCCGGGACACCCCGATGCCCGGCCAGGCCGGTACCAGCGTCCTGATGGGCCGGGCCGCGGCCTACGGCGGCCCCTTCGGGACGCTGGGCTCGCTCGCCGAGGGCGACCGCTTCACGGTGACCACCGGCCAGGGCAGGGCGACGTACCAGGTCCTCGACGTACGACGGGCCGGCGACCCGGCACCCCCCGCCGTGGCCGGCGGCAGCGGCCGTCTGGTCCTGGTCACCGCGACCGGTCCGCGCTTCGTGCCGTCCGGTGTGCTGCGGGTCGACGCCGACCTGGTCTCCCGGGCGTTCCAGACCCCGCAGGCGGTCATCCGCTCCGGCACGCTCCCGGCGTCCGAGGAGCCGCTGGCCCGCCCCTCCGGGGTGCCGTGGCCGCTGGTGATGTGGCTGCAGGCGCTGCTGCTGGCCGCCGTGGCCGCCGTATGGGCCTGGCACCGCTGGGGCCGCCATCAGACGTGGATCGTCTTCGCGCCCCTGGTCGCGGTGCTCGGCCTCCAGGTCGCCACCCGCACCACCGAACTCCTGCCCAACCTGCTGTGACCTGCTGTGACCGCTTCCCGTGAGGTGTCCGACGTGACCGATGTGACCGACTCCCTGACCGACACGGTCGTCCTGCCGCCCGTGGATGCCGCCCCCCACGCCGGCTCCGCGGCCCCCGCCACCCTGGAGGCACGGGACGTCTCCGCGTGGTTCGGCAGCCATCAGGTGCTCAGCCGGGTGTCGCTGACGATGCCCGCGGGCCGGGTGACCGCCCTCATCGGCCCGTCCGGCTGCGGCAAGTCGACGTTTCTGCGCACCCTCAACCGCATGCACGAACTGATTCCGGCGGCGCAGTTCGCGGGCGAGGTGCTCTTCGAGGGCGAGGACGTCTACGACCCCTCGTGGCGGCTGACCGACGCCCGCCGCCGGATCGGCATGGTCTTCCAGAAGCCGAACCCGTTCCCCGCGATGTCGATCTACGACAACGTGGTGGCCGGTCTGCGGCTGACCGGTGCCCGGGCGAGCCGTCGCGAGAAGGACGAGCTGGTGGAGGAGTCCCTGACCCGCGCCGGCCTCTGGAAGGAGGTCCGCGACCGGCTCCGCAAGCCCGGTGGCGCGCTCTCCGGCGGCCAGCAACAGCGGCTGTGCATCGCGAGGGCGCTGGCGGTCCGTCCCCGGGTGCTCCTGATGGACGAACCGTGCTCGGCCCTGGACCCCACCTCCACCCGCCGGGTCGAGGAGACCATCCAGGAACTCGCCGGTCAGGTCACGGTCGTCATCGTCACCCACAACATGCAGCAGGCGGCCCGCGTCTCCCAGCAGTGCGCGTTCTTCCTCGCCGAGCAGGGCACCCCCGGCGGCATCGTCGAGGCGGGCCCCACCGACGACATCTTCGGCACTCCGAAGGACACCCGCACGGCGGACTACGTGGCGGGCCGCTTCGGCTGACCGCCGTACTCACCGATCCGGAGAGCCGGCCCGCGCCCGATCTCCCACTTCGCGGGGTTTGGGACGATAATCGGTCACATGAGTACGGCGACGTTTGTCATGGCGGCCACGTCGACAGAAGTACGCAACATGATCCTTGCCTTCGTCGGCGGCCTGATCATCGCTGGTGGCCTGGTCTGGGCCTTCTGGTTCGGTATGCGGGTCCGTGACCGGGAGCTGCCGCGGCCGCTCCCGGACGAACAGCCGCATCTGCCCGACGGCGGTGCCGTCCGTGAGTCGCGCGAGATGCGCGAACCGGACGAGGTGCCGCTCTCCGCGGACGGACAGCGGCTGCTGCCCCACGAACTCCACCAGTCGTCGAGCAGAACGAAAGAGGATCAGCAGCGCCGGCGTTGGATGCCCGGTTCCAGCGGCTCCTTCGGCAGCGGCGGCCTGGGCATGCGCTAGGGCGCGTTGCGAAAGTCCCGTCGTCCGCCCGGAGGGCGGGCCGGGCGGCGTCTGGGGCGTGCTCTCGGCGTGCCGGGCGGAAGCCCTCGTACTGGTTGTA